>JBAWDM010000001.1:0-4834 GCA_049590735.1 Asticcacaulis sp.
GGCCACGCCTAAGGACGCCATCAAGTCGCCTATGGTCGGAACAGTCTACCTGCAGGCCCAGCCCGGCACGCCTGCCTTTATCAAGGTTGGTGATACGGTCAAACAGGGCCAGACCCTGCTGATTATCGAAGCCATGAAAACCATGAACCCGATCCCCAGCCCCCGCGACGGCGTTGTGGCACAAATTCTGGTCAGCGACAGCCAGCCGGTCGAGTTCGGCGAAGCGCTTGTGGTCTTCGAGTAATCCTGTCTCATGACCCAAACGCCAAACATCAAGCCATTCGATAAGATTCTCATTGCCAATCGCGGTGAAATCGCCCTGCGTGTTATTCGCGCCGCCAAGGAAATGGGTATTGCCACTGTGGCCGTCCATTCCGAAGCCGACCGATCGGCCATGCATGTGCATCTGGCCGACGAAAGCGTCTGCATCGGGCCCGCATCGGCCACCAAAAGCTATCTGAACATTCCGTCCATTATTGCCGCGGCGGAAATTACCGGCGCCAATGCGATCCATCCGGGTTACGGTTTCCTGTCAGAAAACGCCCGCTTTGCCGAAATCGTCAATGCACACGGCATGGTCTTTATCGGCCCAAAGCCTGAACATATTCGCATGATGGGCGACAAGATCACCGCCAAACAGGCCGCCAAAGATGCCGGTATTCCGGTGGTGCCGGGTTCTGATGGCGGTGTCGCCACGGTCGAAGAAGCCATTGCCGCATCTGAGCATATCGGCTTTCCGCTGATCATCAAGGCGGCCGCCGGCGGAGGTGGCCGTGGCATGAAGGTGGCGCTGAATCGCGAAGCCCTCAGCGAAGCCGTACTTAGCGCGCAGACCGAAGCCGCCGCCGCCTTTGGTGACGGTACTGTCTATATGGAGCGCTATCTCCAGAAACCCCGCCATATTGAAATACAGGTCATTGCCGACAGTCATGGCAATGTCGTGCATCTGGGGGAACGCGATTGTTCCTTGCAGCGCCGCCACCAGAAGGTGCTCGAAGAAGCGCCCTCACCCGCCATTGATGAGGCCGCCCGCGACAAGATCGGCATGATCGTTGTCAACGCCATCAAGAAAATCGGCTATCTGGGTGTCGGTACGATTGAGTTCCTGTACGAAGACGGCGAGTTCTTCTTTATTGAGATGAATACCCGCCTGCAGGTCGAACATCCGGTGACCGAATACGTCACCGATATTGATCTGGTGCGTGAGCAAATTCGTATTGCCGAAGGCCTGCCACTTTCCTTCACGCAGGATGACATCAAGCTGCGCGGCCACGCTATCGAAGTGCGCATCAATGCGGAAAATGCCCGCACCTTTGTGCCGTCTCCGGGCACAGTCACGGATTTTCACGCCCCAGGTGGTCTGGGTGTGCGTCTCGATTCCGCCATCTATAACGGCTATGCCATCCCGCCCTATTATGACTCGCTGGTTGGCAAACTGATTGTGCATGGACGCGACCGTCCTGAGGCTCTGGCGCGCCTGAAACGCGCCCTTGGGGAAACAGTGGTCACCGGTGTGGATACGACCATCCCGCTTTTCCTTGATCTGCTTCAGGAAAAGGACGTCCAGAGCGGTGATTACAATATTCACTGGCTGGAAAACTGGATCAAGGCGCAGACACCGGCAACTTAGGTTTACAGGTGGCTGAATTTACACTTGATGATCTGATTCACTGTTACCGCACCGGCATTTTTCCTATGTCGGATGCACGGGACGATGAGTACCTGTTTCTGGTCGATCCGCCCATGCGCGGCGTCCTGCCACTGGATGATTTCCATATACCGTCACGTCTGGCGCGGACTGTGCGTAAGGATGCGTACAGCGTGCGGATCGACACAGCCTTTTCCCAGATCGTAGATATGTGCGCCGAAGATGCGGAAAACCGTGCCTCGACATGGATCAGCTATGCCATTCAGGATCTCTATCAGGCCTTGTTTGCCCGGGGTCTCGCCCACAGCGTCGAGGTCTGGCAAGAGGATACGCTGCTGGGCGGATTATATGGCGTGTCCATAGGCGGCGCTTTTTTTGGCGAAAGCATGGTGTCGCGCGCCCGCGATGTATCCAAAATCGCTTTGGTACATTTGTTAGCGCGCCTCAAGGTCGGCGGGTTTGCGCTGCTGGATTGCCAGTTTCAGACCGATCATTTGCAACAGTTTGGCGTGGTGGAAACCCCTAAGCCGGATTATCTGAAACAACTGAGCCGCGCCATTGATCTGAAAAGCGATTTCTATGCCCTGCCCACCCAATCATCGGGGCAGGACATCATGAAAATTTTGAGTCATAAAGCCTAGCTGGCGACACCGGGCAAGGGCTGGCGGCAGGCAATCACCCAGGCATCATAGACCGGATGCTGTATGGGATTAAGCCCCGGCGTACTGGCAAACGACCAGCCTTTGAACACTTCTTTTGAGCGAATAGCCGAAGTGGTCGCCGTGGCGCTGACGGGGTTTGTCCTGACGCGCATATAGGCCATGACATCACTGACCATCTCATCATCCGCCGTGGTCTCACAGGCCTTAACAACATAGATCAGCCCCTTATAGCGCGTGGGCTTTCCGATCGGCACTTCAAAGCGCACACTTTCGGCCGTTACCTTATCGAGCGCTTCAATCACCGCCACGGCATAGCGCGGGCGCTTTTTGGGCGCATAGGATTCTGAACTTTCCGATGAAGAGGACGAGGCGGATGCCTGTGGGGCAACAGAGGCTTGCGCCACTTCGGTCGTGTCGTCCGAAGGCTGGTAAGGATGTAATTGAGCGGGCGTTTCTGCCTCATTGGCCGAAGGGGCATTTGTGGCTACAGGTGGTGCCGATGGCGTAACCGGCGCCGGCGCCGCTTTCTTTTTTTCCGGCACATAAGGCTTATACTGAACACCGTCTATATAGTAAGACTCAGGCTCACCATTATCCTCATCGACATAGACGGGCGTATTGGCGGCACTTGTGGACGTCTGCACCTGAGCCACGGTCGGAAGCGCCGCGCACACAAGAAAAACCGCACCTATCCCCCAACCGGAAACCTTGGATATCGACATCAGGTCACTCCGTCTCAGGGTTTCCAGGCTTCGTAGTCACCGGTCGTTTTAGGGCGCTCAGCGTCCGCATTCAGCGAACCTGACGGAAACTGCGCAAAAGGCGTGCCGCTCATATTGGGCATATGCGGCTGCTCCCAGACTTTACGCGGCAGGGGCGTTTGTGAAGGCGGCTCATCATAGGTGTAATGCATCCAGCCATGCCAGTCCGGCGGAATCTTCGAGGCATCCGCGTAACCTTTGTACAGCACCCAACGGCGTTTACGATCCGTATCATAGGAATGCTTTGTGGTGCGGTCTTCGAAATAACGATTGCCGAATTCATCGGTACCAACCTGACGGCCGCGTTTGCCGATCGTGAAAATTGTGCCGATTGTGCCGCTTCCGGTCCACCAGGTAAAAATATTAGCCAGCAAGGTTTTGATCCTTAAATTGAGGCTACAACTATAATGAGCCACACGCCGCAGGTAAAGCGGATCAGAAAAATATTGTTGGTCGTCGCGCAAAGACGACCTGTCAACATATTGTGGACGAATAGGCTCAAAACCACCAGATTTATTGATATCTGCGTTAATTAACGCTACATATGGTCTGGCCTCTTGTCGAAACAAGGATGACCATGACCCGCTTGTCAGATGCACTGAACGCCCTGCGGCCCGCACAGGATCTGGAATTACGAGAGATTGAACGCGCCAATGGCTACGCAGAGACCCTGTGTCCGCGTGACATGCCCTCGGTTCAGGTTGAGGCCTGGCTGGATTGGGCTGATTCGCTGCCGCGCGATTTGCCGGCGGGCACAGCCATGCGCGTGGCCGCCCCTGAAACCGAGGCTTTCGACGGGGCATGGGCTGACTATGTCTACCGCCTGAGGCAATGGGGTTTGAGACTGGGGCATTTCAAAGATGAATCCGCCGCCGACACCTTTGCCGAAGCGTTAGAGCTGACCCTGTCCGCCGGACTGGCGGCACCGGCTCAGGCTCTGAACGGAGGCCACCGTGTCCATCCCACCGCCGGCGACCTTATGCCCGAAGCTGCGGAAGCGCCGCTTTGCTACCTCAATGACCATGCTGGCCGTCAGGCGTTAAATCAGGTTCTGATCGCGGCACGGGCACAGTCACTGAGTGCCGCCACACAAGGGCGTCTGGCTCAGGCGCTGGATGAGATTACCAGCGCTATTGAGCGTTCCGAAGGCGAACAGCGCGCCAGCCTGAAACACAATCCGGCCCTGGCGCGGGCTGCCGCAAAAGCGCGCCGCCTGGGTGCTGGCGACGCCCTTATTGCCCGCCAGATACAGGGTCATCAAAGCGCCCTGTCGCACGGATCGCAGGCTTTTACACCTCTTGTGCCTACACCATCATCGCACATAGTGATTGCCGAGCGCGACCTGCTGAGTGCCGGTGACCCGTCCGCCCTTCTGGCGGCTGAAACCACGCTTGAAACCGGTACGCTTCATGTCGTGTTTGATCCGCGTGATGCCGAAGCGCTTGAAGCCTTCGGCCTGGCCCCAAAGGCCGCCCTGAATATGGCCGGTTTCATTGACAAATCGGGGACATTCGCCACCGATGCCTTTCTTGAAACCGTACATCTGTGGATGCAAGCGCTCGATATCGAAGTGGCAATCGGATATTCCACCAGCCAGAATGACAGCCTGCGCCGCGCCCGCCTGAGGCCGCTGGCCCTGACACTGGCCGGTATGGGCGAAGCCCTTATGGTCCAAGGCTTAAGTGTAAACTCGCCTCAGGGCCGTGACATGGTCGCACATCTGTTTGCGCTATTTGAAGCGGCGGCGGTTCACGCCTCAGCGC
>JBAWDM010000002.1:0-7421 GCA_049590735.1 Asticcacaulis sp.
CTTAATTCCATATAGAGGGTGGTTTTCTTATCGGACAGGTTGGGCATGCGGCCTAAGGGTTCATTGCGCGCGACCGTCTTGCCCTTATCGACATAGACGCGGCCAATGCCGGTGATGACCACGCGATAATTCTGGCCGATATAGATGATAACGACCTGCCCGTAGGAATCGACAGGGCCGACAAACTCCACCTCGCCTTCGGCCGGGGAAATAACCTGAGAACCGGGCAGGGCCGCATAGGAAATGCCGCGCTGGGACGGGCCTTGATTATCCACCTGTCCGAAGCCGTGTATCACCTCACCGACGACCGGTTGCGCCAGTGATTTTTCAGGCGGCGTCATGCCCAGCAGGCCACGCAAAGGCGCTTCACCGCGCAAACGGGCCTCACGCGCCTTAAGCTCGGCGGCGGTGGCTTCCATCTGGTCGGCCTGACTGAGAAGCTGGTCCTCAAGCGCCATTTTTTGCTTGATCAGGGTTTCAACCTGACGGCGTTGCTCGGAAATATCGTTTTCGGATATAAACAGGGCTTCGTTTTGCAGGGCGGCCTGACGCCGCAAATTAACCAGTTCGCTGTTTTGTTTCACCAGACCTTGCGTACGTTTTTGCAGTTCCGGCGTAATGGCGCGCATAATAATGGCGGCCAAAACCGCGTCATTGGCCTTGCGCGGGGTGATCAAAAGGGCCGGCGGCGGGTTGCGCGAATAGATTTGCAGGGCACTGAGCAAACGGGTCTGCTTGGCGCGCTCAGCACTCAGGCGGCGGGTAATGTCGATTTCTTTGAGGTTGATGGTCTGCAGACGGGCGCGATAGATGGCGGATCGTTGTTCGCCTGTGCCTTGCTTTTTGGAAATGTCGATAATCTGTTGCCGCAGGGCTTCGACCTCCTGTGCGATCTGGCGGGCGGTCTGGCGCTGCGTGTCGCTTTTGCGTTCTTCGGAACGGCGCTGGGCCGACAGGCTGTCGAGGGTGGCGCGATCCTGAGCCGACAAATCGCGCTGACGGGTCTGCGCATCGCCGCGTATCGCTCCCAAAAGCGCACAGGTCATAAGGCCGGTTATCAGCAAAAGGCGCGAAGAAGCGAGCATGGTTGAAATTTAGAATGGTTTGGGTCAGAGGCTCAAGTTTTAATCTCTGTGGTACGGTAATCCGGCCAGGATCGTAGTGGCACGGTACATTTGTTCGGCCAGCATGACCCGCACCAGCGCATGCGGCCAGGTCTGCGCGCCAAAGGCCAGCGAGAAGGCTGAGGTTTTCAAAAGTGCCGAGTCCAGACCATCGGCCCCACCGATCAAAAACGTCACCCGGCGTTCGCCGCGATCCTTATAGTTATTAAGGCGAGCAGCGATCTGACGTGAGGTCAGTTGTTCGCCTTTCTCATCACAGCTAATAAGGATGCCGCCATCGCTTAAGGCTGTCCTGATCGCCTCCATCTCCTGCGCCTTCAGCAGGGCAGAGGTGGCGGCCTTTGCGCCTTTTTTGGCTTCGACCTCCAGCAACTCAACCGGCGTAATGCCAAGACCGCGCCCGGTTAGGTTGGCGCGGCTGAGATAATCTTTGGTGAGTGTGTTTTCGGTGGTCGCGCCTAATTTTCCAACGGCGCACAGGGTCAGCTTCACTTAAGCCTGAATCGTGTGGCCCGTGCCATCAGCCGACAAAGACCAGATCTTTTCTATATTATAGAAGCTGCGGACTTCGGGGCGGAAGATGTGAACAACGACATCGCCGGCATCAATCAAAACCCAGTCACAGGTCGGCAGACCTTCGATCTTGGCCTTGCCGAAGCCGTTTTCACGCAGGGCACGCACAACATGGTCAGCCAGGGCGCCGACATGGCGGTGCGAACGGCCGGATGCGATGATCAGCGTGTCGGCGACCGAGGACTTACCCTTCAGGTCGATACAGACAATATCCTGCGCCTTATCGTCGTCGAGACGTTCGACAATGAGCGTTTCCAGCGGCAGCATATCTTCGGTGGATGGGGCTTCGTGGGACACCTGAGTTTCAGGCGAATCCTCTTGCGAGATCGGGGGAGCCTCAAACTGAGGGGCTTCGGGCGCGGTTTGCGCGGGTTGACGAGACAGGGCGTAGGTTCCTTTATGATCCACAATGAGCGAGCCTTAGCACAAAAATGGCTTTGGGTCACTCAAAGATACGGATTTTCGTATTTTTGCTATGGGGTTGGTTTTTTGTGCCGCAGGGCGGTCGATGAGTGCGTATGCAGGGGCCCTTTGAGATAGGCCCAGGCGGGTGTTTTTTGTGTGGGCAATCTTATGGCGGTGCGGGCATCGACACGGGCGTGGGCAAAGCGTTTGGCGGCGGGTGAAAACCGGGCCGTCATCAGCGTGCCGGGGCGTGAAACAACGGCGACAGGCACCATGTGCATGATCTGCGTCCAGCCGCGCCACAGGTGAAAGCCGGCCAGACTGTCGCCGCCCATAATCCAGACAAAATGCACGCCGGGATAACGGGCCTTCAGCGCGCGAAGTGTATCGAGCGTATAGGTGGCATGGATGCGGGTTTCATAGTCCGAGATAACGTCGTGCGGGCCGATGAAAGGCTTTAGCTGCGCGATGCGTTCCGGCATGGGTGCGGTTTCGGCAGCGTTTTTCAATGGATTTTGCGGCGAAACCAGCCAGATGACCTTATCCAGTTCCAGTCTTTCACGCGCGGTTTGTGCCACATGCTGATGACCGGCATGGGCGGGATTAAACGACCCGCCAAACAGACCCACCTTCATGCCGCGTTCCAGATGAAAGCCGGTGCGCAGACCCCCGCTGGCCACAGATGATCGCAGAGGGGCAAGACCAGCGCGGAACATGACCTTAAGCGTTATCCATAGGATTATAGGGGGCGGGCGTATCGGACGCGGGCTGGGCCTCAGACTGCTTTTCGCCGGTTATGGTTTCAAGCGCGGCAAACAAAAGCTCACGCACGCCTTCGCCGGTGACGCCTGAGATCATATAGGGGGTTTGGCCGGACACTTTCTTGATCTTGGCCGCCAGCTTTTTGCGCGCATCGGCGTCAAGCGAGTCGCACTTGTTGATGGCCACCAACTCGGTCTTGTTGCCCAGGATTTCATCATAGGCATTCAGCTCTTTGCGGATGACCTTATAGGCCTTGGCAGGGTCTTCGCCTGTGCCATCAATCAGGTGGATGAGCACCTTGGTGCGCTCAACGTGGCCCAAAAACCGCGTGCCCAGGCCTGCGCCCTCTGAGGCACCAGCGATCAGGCCCGGAATATCGGCCATGACAAAGCGTTGCTCCGGCCCCAGATCAATGACGCCGAGATTGGGTACAAGCGTGGTAAACGGATAGTCGGCAATCTTGGGCTTGGCAGCCGAAGACGCGGCCAGAAAGGTCGATTTCCCGGCATTGGGCAGGCCCACCAGACCGGCATCAGCGATCAGTTTCAGACGCAGCCAGATCCAGCGCTCTTCGCCATCCTGACCGGGCAGGGCGAATTTCGGGGCCTGATTGATCGGGCCTTTGAAGCGTGTATTGCCCCAGCCGCCATTGCCACCCTTAGCCAACAGGAAGGTCTTGCCCTCTGTGTCCAGATCGACAATCAGGGTTTCGTGGTCTTCTTCGAAGATTTCGGTACCGACAGGCACACGCATTAAAATGTCTTCGGCATTAGCGCCGTGCATCTGGCGGCCCTTGCCGTGTTCGCCCGTCTTGGCGCGGAAATGCTGCTGGTAACGATAATCGATCAGGGTATTGAGGCCCTCAACCGCCTGAATCCAGACATCGCCGCCCTTGCCGCCATCGCCACCGTCCGGCCCGCCATTGGGAATGAATTTTTCGCGCCGGAACGACACGGCGCCTGCGCCACCATTACCGGAACGAATAAAGATTTTACACTGGTCGAGGAATTTCATGATGCCAAGCGGATTGAATAAGGGGGCCGCTTATTAGGGGGCGTCCTCAGCGTGATGTCGCGCAACATCACGTCTGAGGCCCAAAATTTGCGGCTGAACGCCGTCTTTGAACGAAAATCGCTCAGAGATCAATGATCAACCGTTTTATATCCCTTATGATGCCATCAGCTCAATGGTCATATTGATCAACTCAATGGGTTTAAACGGCTTATGGATTTCGGCATCGGCTCCCACCTTCACCGCCGCAGAGGTGGCGCGTTCAGATGAGACACGCGTAGCCAGACCCGCCGACATGGCTAATATTTTGATGCTGGGCCATTCCGACTTGATGATCTTAATGCCCTGAATGCCGCCCATGCCGGGCATGAAGATGTCCGTGACGACCAGATCGACGTGCGCGATTTCGGCATTGCTGAGCGCATCTTCCATCGAAGTGGCAATACTGACACGATAGCCGTTATCACTGAGAATCTGACCGGTCAGTGTGCCGACCGTTGAGCTGTCATCAATGACAAGCGCATGTTTGCGGCGCTTGCCGTTCTGCATGTCCTGCTGGGCGGATTCGACAATGGCCCTGACCTGCTTTTGCGAAAAAGGTTTGCGCAAAATATAATCAACCTTAGATTTGCGGGCGGCTTTCAGGGTGTCTTCGATCGCTTCTGAACGGCTGCCGGCAGTCATAATGGCGATGGTCGCCTCCAGCGCCATGTCGCGTATGGCCGTCAGGTGATCCAGTGAGTTTTCTTCCCCCAGAAAAATGTCGACAAAGATGACGCTGGGGCGCTGCTGGCTCAGCAGGCGATGGCATTCGTCCAGATTTCTGGCGATAACAAAATCCCAGTCTTCGTCTCTCAGCATACGGCCAATAATCTGTGCCTGAGTCATGCTGTCTTCGATAATAAGTGCTAAGCCTTCGGCCATAGTCTTCCCCCAATGTTAAGTGTGCTACGCCTTACTTTTATTTTTTATACATTCAGCCTGTCTCTTGGTCAGCAATTCAGACCGGGCTTAAAAACCTTTGTTTGTCTTATGCGGCTTCATATTCAGGATTAAGCAGCAGTGATGTCACCTCAATGAGGGCTTCCGCGCTAAATGGTTTTTTGATCTGAGCGTCCGCGCCGATCTTGCGGGTGGCATTGAGCGCCTCTTCGCCTTTTACCCTGTCATCCAGTCCGGCCGACATGGCGATGATTTTAACATGCGGCCAGACATTGCGAATGGTACGCATCCCCTTAAGCCCGCCCATGCCCGGCATAAAGACATCACACAGCACCAGATCGACATGGGCCACATCGACATTTTCAAAAGCCGATTCCATGGATTCGGCATGCGACACACGATAGCCGGCTGCTTCATACATGGTGGTGACCACGCTTCTGATGGCCTTGCTGTCGTCCACAACCAAAATATGCTTTCGGCGGGTCCGTTCATCCAGATTGCCATAGGCTGTTACGAAAATACTGCGTAACTGTTTGTCTGAAAATGGTTTTTTCAGAACATAGTCGGCCTTACCGCGGCGTGCCGCCTGAAGGGTTTCTTCGATCGAATCCTTATTGTTTCCGGCCGTCATGACGATGATGGGTATGTTGGGCGCCAGTTCCCTGAAACGCGCCATATGCTGCAAAGAATTATAAACGCCGACAAAAACATCCAGAAATATGGCCTGTACGCTGATCTGGGTCAGAGATTCCTGAGCCTCACGCAGGCTTTTGCAGTGATGTGCGTTCCAACCCTGCGCCTCAATCATTTTGCAGATAATTAGCCCCTGAGTCTGGCTGTCTTCCACAATAAGCGCCGTCGCGTCTGTCATCCGAAAAGGCCTTCAATTAAAGGGGGTTAGCTGCACGCCACTTGACGGCTGCCTGCTAAGGCACCGTTCTCCGGGTTAATCTGATGCCAACACACTTAATGAACCGTAAACGCGCATCAGCTATGAGCTATGTGTGAATATTCAACTGTGCCTCTCAGTAGGGAAGAATTGAACAAAGCCGTCCGGAGTGAACTCTGGACGGCTCTTAGCGACATTTAGTCTGCGGACTTCATTGAGAAGTACCAGTCGGTCGTCTCAAGCCCTTCTTTCAGGCGAGATTTAACCTCAGCAACAGTTTTCGGCGCCCCAACAATGACCTTGTCACCCGGCTCCCATCCCTCAGGTGTGGCCAAACCGTTACTTAAACTAAACTGAAGCGCTTTCACGAGACGAAGTATCTCAGCGACCGAGCGGCCATTGGTCATAGGGTAATAGACCATCGCGCGCAGGATCCCGGTATCGTCTATGATGAAAGTTGCTCTGACTGCCGACGTGTCGGAGGCCCCAGGGTGGATCATGCCGTAGGCCTTAGACACGCTCATCGACAGATCTTCGATGATTGGGAATGGGATTTCTACGCCAAACTTCTCCTTAATATTACCTACCCAGGCGAGGTGGGAATAGATAGAGTCGATCGATAACCCCAAAAGCTCAGTGTTGTGTGCGGCGAAATCTTCCGCAGCACGGGCAAACCCCATAAATTCGGTAGTACAAACCGGTGTAAAGTCCGCGGGGTGGGAGAACAATACCAACCATTTGCCTCTATAGTCAGATAGCGTTCTTGGTCCGAAGGTTGTGTTTGCGCTAAAAGCAGGGGCTGGCTCATTGATGCGAGGCATCGAGGTCTGAGCGGTGGTGATCGTCGGGCTCGAATCTGGAGCGGCGGCGATACCTTTAGGTTCCGAATTTGAACAGCTCATAGTTTTTCCTTTGATGTTAAGATGATTTCGGCTTGAGATTGATGAGTGGGTGGAGTTTGGTTGTTTCAGAAGTAATTGATGGGTAGCCTGAGGTACTGGCGACCATCGGTATCAGGTTCAGGCAGGCGCCCTCCGCGCATATTGACCTGTAACGCGGGTAGGATTAGCCGTGGCATAGATAAGGTTTCATCACGGCTTATTCGCATATTGACGAAGGCATCTTCCTGCATGCCATCGTGAATATGGATGTTTAGTCTGCGTTCCTCTTCAACGGTTGTCTCCCAGCGGATTTCGCGGTTATCGGGAGCGTAGTCATGACACATGAAAAGGCGGGTTTCATTGGGTAACCCCATTATTCTTTTTATAGAATGATAGAGCGTACGTGCATCACCGCCCGGGAAGTCGGCGCGCGCTGTGCCTACGTCCGGCATGAAAAGCGTATCGCCTACGAAAGCTGCATCTCCTATGAGATGAGTCATGCAAGCGGGCGTATGGCCAGGAGTATGTAAAGCCGTGGCCTGAAGCGTACCAATCCGGTAGGTTTCCCCATCGTCAAACAAGTGATCGAATTGGCTGCCATCGCGTCTAAAATCTGTGCCTTCGTTAAATATTTTGCCGAAGGTATTTTGAACGGCGACGATCTTGTTCCCAATACCGATAAGCCCCCCCAGTTTAGCTTGAATATAAGGCGCAGCGGAGAGGTGGTCGGCATGGATGTGAGTTTCTATTAGCCACTCTAACTTATAGCCACGCTTTTCTATAAACCCAATAAGTCGGTCCGCATTCTTGAAGCTAACACGTGCGGATGCGTAG
>JBAWDM010000003.1:0-4988 GCA_049590735.1 Asticcacaulis sp.
AGTTTAGTCTTCCTGTTCGTCCGCATCCTCATCATCATGATGCAAGTCTCTGGCAATATCAGGGCGCATAAAAAGCGCATCCATGCGCGCCGCCTCGTTGAAGCTTTCGTCGTGCAGGAACCGCAGAGCCGGTGTGAACTTCATATCAATATGCCGACCCAAGACCCCACGCAGGAATTTAGCATGGGTATTGAGCGCCTCAACCGCCGGGCCAATCTGCTCTTTGGTAATGGTAACGCCATCGAGCCCCGCGCCCAAAGGCTCAACAAACACAGTCGCATGACGCAAATCCGGCGAACACCGCACTTCGGTGACGGTGATCGACACATTGGTCAGGGCCTCATCGTGGATGTCTTCTTCGCGCAGAATTTCCACCAAAGCATGACGCACCAGCTCACCGGCGCGCAACTGGCGCTGGCTGGGGCCCATATCAACAGGCGCACGCCCGTGGGTCTTATGGCCCAGCTCGCTGCGGGCCTTATCTTTAAAATCATTACGTTTCATCAGGCTCATATAGTCGCTTTTGACGATTTTTCTATTCAAAAATGAGTCTTGTGATCTATAGCTAAGAAAAATCATGCCAAAAACAGGGGGCATTATGACCGATTTGAAACCGGCCTTCTTCCCACGGATGGAAGGCTTAGATGCCTTGCGAGGCTTTGCCCTGCTTGGGTTATTTCTGGTGCATATGCCTGAATTATTTGAGCTTTAGTGGGCGCATCCCACGACCGATCCCACCCAGCTTTTGTGGCACAATATCATTTTCACCCTGTTTAGCGGCAAGGCCTTTGCCCTGCTGGCCCTGTGCTTCGGCGTGTCCTTCTTTATCATCATGGATCGCTCTGCCCAAAAAGGCGTCGATTTTACCGGCCGCTTTATCTGGCTGGCTAGTGGTGCTGGGCGTGATCGGCCTGCTGCACGGGGCCTGGTATCGCGGCGATGTGCTCGAAGTCTTAGCGCTGATGGGGCTATTCTTAGTGCCCTTTTATCGTGTCCGCTCCAATACGCTGCTGATCGCGCTGGGGGTATTTTTTCTGGCCCAACCGATTTTGCTGTTCCAGATCATCAGCGCCCTGAACGGTGCACACTGGGCCAATCAACAGCCCGGATACTGGGATGATGTGACGCCGCAAGTTTATCTGACCGGCCATAGTCTCTGGGAAACCCTAAAGGCTAATGCCACGGTCGGGCACACCTTTAAATGGTTGTTCATGTACGAATCCGGTCGCCTGAGTCAGATAATGGGCCTGTCTCTACTCGGTCTGGTTCTGGGCCGCGTCCGGTTTTTCCGTGAGCCGGAACGCTTAATTGGGTTGCGCTTTTACGGCCTGATCATATCGGGCCTTTTGGCGTTTGTTTTATATCATACAAAAGACATGCTGACCGGCCTGATGCCCGCCACCGAGGCCATGTTCATGCCGCGCAGCCTGTGGGGCACGATCCTGTCCGGCTGGTTTGATGTCAGCCTGATGGCTTTTATGGCCTTTGGTTTTATGTCGCTCTATTATGGTCTGGGGCACCGTATTCTGAATTTGCTGGCCCCCGCCGGCCGCATGACCCTGACGTTTTATGTGCTTCAGTCCTTGATCTTCGTGCCGGTCTTTTACAGCTATGGTCTGGGGCTGCATGCCACCATGTCGCAGACAACCGCGATTGGCATTGCGGTCATCGCCTTTATCCTTCAGGTCATGGCCGCCCATCTGTGGTTTAAGAAATTTCTCTATGGCCCGCTGGAATGGCTGTGGCGCGCCGCAACCTATTTGACGCTCAAAGTGCCGTTTATTCGCCAGAGTGAAACAAAGAAGGCCTAGTTGAAAACTATGGTGCGTGAGCCATTGATGATGACGCGGCGTTCCGCATGCCAGGTGACGGCGCGGGCCAGAACGCGGGCTTCTGTGTCCTGACCGATGGCCACCAGACGTTCCGGCGTCAGGCCGTGGTGAACGCGTTGCACATCCTGTTCGATAATCGGGCCTTCGTCGAGATCGGAGGTCACATAGTGCGCCGTGGCACCGATGATCTTCACGCCGCGCGTATAGGCCTGATGGTAGGGCTTGGCACCCTTAAAGCTTGGTAAGAATGAATGGTGGATATTGATACAACGACCCGACAGGCGCTTGGATAAATCATCCGATAAAATCTGCATATAGCGCGCCAAAACCACCAGATCGACCTTGTGGCTTTCGATCAGTTCAACAACCTGCGCTTCCTGTTCGGCCTTATTGTCTTTTGTCGTTGGCAAACAGACATAGGGGATGCCGTTCCATTCCACAAAGGAGCGCATATCTTCGTGATTGGACATGACGCAGGCAATATCGACCGGCAAAAGGCCTGAGCGCCAACGATGCAGCAACTCATACAGGCAATGGCCGAATTTCGACACGGCAATCATGACCTTGGGTTTGATCGACAGGTCGTAAATGTCCCACTGCATAGTAAAACGATGCGCAATCGGATGGAAACCTTCACGCAAAATCGCCATAGGCGGCATGCGTGACCCGGCCTGTTTGAACACCACACGGACATAGAACATATCGGCCATGGAATCGTTAAACTGGTTCGATTCCACGATGGAAATGTCATTGTCGTTCAGATAGCCGGATACAGCGGCAACAATACCACGCGTGTCGGGGCACTGGATGATCAGAACATAATGGGCGGGGTCAAAATTAGTTGTGTCGAGCATGGGATGGCAATAACACGCAAATATTGAGAAAAGCAAAAAAAGGAACGCGGGGTCACAGACCCCACACCCCATACCTTTAAGAGCAAATTATAAAGACCCTAGAGGGTCCTTTTGATCTCTTCGACCGTAAAGCACTCGATGAAGTCGCCCTTTTTGAGGTCGTGGAAACCATTGAAGGCCATGCCGCATTCCTGCGACACCTGAACCTCGTTGACTTCGTCCTTGAAGCGCTTGAGCGTCGACAGCAGACCCATTTCCTGAATGACCACATCGTCGCGGATGATCCGGATACGCGCACCCTTCTGCATCTTGCCTTCTTTGACGATACAACCGGCGACCTTACCCACCTTCGAGATATCGAAGACTTCAAGGATTTCGGCGTTCCCAAGGAAGGTTTCACGCTGAATCGGTGCCAGCATGCCCGACAGAACGCCCTTAATGTCGTCGATCAGGTCATAGATGATGGCGTAATAGCGGATTTCGACGCCTTCGCGCTCAGCCAGATCGCGCGCCTGCTTAGAGGCACGGACGTTAAAGCCGATGATCGGTGAGCCGGAGCCCTTCGCCAGTTGCACGTCGGATTCCGTGATCGCCCCGGCCGCCGAATGGATGATCCGTGCGCGAACCTCGTCCGTACCCAGCTTATCCAGCGAGCCGACAATGGCTTCGCCCGAACCCTGAACATCCGATTTAATGATAAGCGGCAGTTCCTTGACCTTCTTGTCGGCCAGTTTGCTCATCATGTCGGTCAGGGACACAGCGCCCACAGGGGCCAGCGTCTTGTCGCGGCGAATACGTTCACGATATTCGGTGATTTCCCGCGCACGGGCATCATTTTCCACCACGGCAAAGGTTTCTCCGGGCTCAGATGCGCCATCAAGACCTAAGATTTCCACCGGCTCAGACGGGCCGGCTTCGTTCAGTTGCTCATTGCGCTCATTGATCAGGGCGCGCACACGTCCAAAGGACGAACCCGCCACGACAATATCACCGCGTTTCAAGGTGCCGCGCTTGACCAGAACCGTGGCCACGGGGCCGCGCCCCTTATCCAGCTTGGATTCGATGACAATACCTTCGGCTGAGCGGTTCGGATTGGCCTTCAGATCCAGCACTTCGGCCTGAAGCAGAATGGCTTCGATCAGCTTATCGAGGCCCGCCTTGGTCTTGGCCGAAACCTCGATCACCTGCGTGTCACCACCCAAAGATTCCACAACGACTTCGTGTTGCAGAAGGTCATTGATGATGCGCTCGGGCTTGGCACCTGGCTTGTCCATCTTGTTGATGGCGACAATCATCGGCGTATTGGCGGCACGGGCATGGCTGATGGCTTCGATGGTTTGCGGCATGATGCCGTCATCCGCCGCCACGACCAGAACGATAATGTCCGTCACATTGGCACCGCGCGCCCGCATGGCCGAGAAGGCGGCGTGGCCGGGCGTGTCAAGGAAGGTCACTTTTTCACCGTCCGGCAAACGCACCTGATAGGCACCGATATGCTGGGTGATGCCACCGGCTTCGCCAGACGCCACGTCTGCTGAACGGAGCGCGTCCAGCAAAGAGGTCTTTCCGTGGTCAACATGGCCCATAACGGCCACGACCGGCGGACGCGATACCGTATCATCATCATGGTCATCAGCATCAATAAAGCCGGTCATAACATCGGATTCCGACACGCGCTTAACCGTGTGGCCAAATTCCGAAGCGACCAGTTCCGCCGTATCCGTGTCGATAATGTCGTTAATTTTCAGCATCATACCCTGACGCATCAGGAATTTGATGATGTCGACGGCACGCACAGCCATCCGGTTGGACAGTTCCTGAACGGTAATAACGTCCGGAATAATGACTTCGCGTGAGGCGCGCGGCTGTTCTGTTGCGTGCCCCTTGCGCTTTTCGCGTTCGCGTTCGCGGGCGCGTTTGACCGAAGCCAGTGAGCGCATACGATCGGCAGAGCCTTCGTCATCACCGACAACCGCTTGCAGGGTCAGGCGGCCTTCGCGGCGCTTGGGCTCACCACGGGTTTGCGACACAGCCTTAACGGCGGCCCCACCCTTGCCGCGCTTGCCACGGGCGATTTCATCATCGTCAATAGCCTTACGCTGATCAGGCGTCTTGTTGACCGCGCCGGTCACACCACGCGTTGAGCGGATACGATCCACTTCGGGCTCAGCCGGTGCGTTGGCGGCAACGCCTTGTCCGGGACGAGGTGGCCGCGGCGAATTGACATTATAACGAACCGTTTCGCCCCGATCAGAGCCGGGACGCGGCGTGCGCGGCGCGTTCGGATCACGCGGCGTATAGG
>JBAWDM010000004.1:0-7485 GCA_049590735.1 Asticcacaulis sp.
GTCTGTGATAAAGGCACAAAAAAACGCTCTGGCACACCCAGAGCGTTTTTCATGTCGTTTATATGCGTCAGGTAAACCCTTAAGGGCTTAGGACGAATAATATTCGATGACGAGGTTGGGTTCCATCTTTACTGGATAGGGCACCTCAGCCAGTTCCGGCAAGCGGATCAGGCGGGCTTTCATACCCTTGGCGTCCAGTTCGATATAGTCAGGAATATCGCGCTCTGGCGATTGCAGAGCTTCGAGAACCAGTGCCATATTGCGCGAACGCTCACGGACTTCGACCACATCGTCCGGCTTTACACGATAAGACGCGATGTTGACGCGCTTACCATTGACCAGAACGTGGCCGTGGTTGACGAACTGACGCGCGGCCCAGACGGTCGGCACGAACTTGGAGCGATAGATGAACGCGTCCAGACGGCTTTCCAGCAGGGCGATGAGGTTTTCCGAGGTGTTACCCTTACGGCGGTTGGCCTCTTCGTAGGTACGCAGGAATTGCTTTTCGGTGATGTTACCGTAGTAACCACGCAGCTTTTGCTTGGCGCGCAATTGTGTACCGAAATCGGAGATCTTGTTCTTACGGCGCTGACCATGCTGGCCGGGGCCATAGGAGCGCTTATTAACGGGGGATTTCGGACGGCCCCACAGGTTTTCACCCATGACCCGATCGAGTTTGTACTTGGCGCTATGGCGCTTTGACATATCAGACCTATAAATCTAACCCTGACCGGCTTCCCACCCTTATGTGGGAAACGATTGCAACGGCGGCCTTAGGATCAATCCGTGATATTTCCTGCCGATAAGCCGGCATGAAGAGGCGGCTTATGTCCGATAGAGGCCTGAGTGTCAAGCACTGCCAGCGTTTTTCAGACAATAGGCCCTATTTACCGGGCATTGGGCTGATAAAGCTCAGGCGACAGGACATTGGCGCCTTGTTCGCGCAAGCCTTCAGTCCTGACCTGCGACATGAGGCTTTCAGCCTTCGGGTCGCTCATGGCCCAGCCCATAAAGGACAGGGCCCTGATCCCGGCCATGCCCATATGGACGCTTTGTTGTGCCGCCCCGAACAGGGTGTTCTTATTGCTGTAATTGACCAGCCGCACCTCGGCCTTGGCGTCGATCTTACCGAGACGCTTAGCCGCCTCAACGGCATCATAAAAACCACCCAGCTTATCGACCAGTTTCAGGGGCAGGGCCTGTTGACCGGTCCAGACACGACCCCTGGCGATATCGCGAACCGTGGCTTCGGGCAGATGGCGGCCCTTGGCGACATGCAGGATAAAGCTGTTATAGATTTCATCCATCCAGCTTGAAATAGACGCCCGTTGTTCGGGACTGAAGGGCTGACTTTCGCTATAGGCCGCGCTCAGGGGGCTGCCTACATATATGTCGCGGTCATCCAGCCCGAAGCGGCTGAGGGCATCACCAATGGCGAACTTGCCGCCATAAACGCCGATAGAACCGGTAAGCGTGCTGGGATTGGCCACAATATAGGACGCCCCTGCCGACACCCAGTACCCGCCCGATGCCGCATAGTCGCCCATGGAGACCACAACGGGCTTTCCGGCAGCTCTGGCGGCCTTCATGGCCTGCGCAATCTGCTGTGAGGCCGTGTCGGAACCGCCGGGGGAGGAGACGCGGAAAATAATCGCCTTGACGCTCGAATCCTTGGCGGCCCGTAAAAAGGCTTCGGAAACGGCATCGGAATTTATGTCTGAACTACGGTTGAAGCTGCCGCCGCTGCTTATGCCGGTCATGATGGCGCCTTCACCGTCAATAACCGCCACCACAGAGCCGGTTATGGGCGCTTTTATCGTGTCCTCATAATCCGTCAGGTCCATGATCTGAGCGCCATCGCCCGCACGCTTTAACGCCTCGTCCTGCGCCTCACTGACCTGACCCAGCTTATCCACCAGACCCAGCTTAAGGGCCTGTTCGGCGCTATAAGGCCCCGCCTCAAGGGAGGCCTGCAATTTTGCGGCATCCGTCTTGCGATCCGCAGCCACATGGTGAATCATGGACTGATAGATGCTGGTCATCCATCCCAGGGTCGCTTCGCGGTGCGCCGGCGTATAGTCGCTGTACAGATAAGGATTGACGGCATTTTTGAACTCATATCGCTGCTCATATTCCGCCTTTACGCCATATTTATCAAAGGCGCGTTTCATAAACAGGGTCGAGGTCGACATGCCGGTCACCTGCAAGGAGGCCTGCGGCTGCATCCACAAATTGCCAGAGGCTGAGCCCAGCATATATGAGGCCGCCACCATCGTATCGGGATAAAGCCCCTGGCTGTGGGCGATAACCGTCTTATTGGCGTGTGTGACATACAGAATGGCGTTACGGATTTCTTCGGCGGCCACGGGCGACATGCCGCCTTCGGGCAGGCGTATAAAGACGCCTTTGACGCGGCTGTCTTCGGCGGCGTGATGCAGGGTCGTGACCACATCCAGTGTCGACAGGCTGCCGCCAGTTACAAAATCAAGCGGCGTTTTCGCGCTCTGGTCTGACATTTTCTGGCGCAGATCAAGCGAAAGCACGACACTGGCGGGCACCTGCGGCCTTGCGGCGGCGGCTATGCCAAAGATCAGGCCTATCGGCAAGACGACCAGAACCAGCAACATCGCCACAATGACGGCCGACAGGGTAATAAAAAACGACTTCATATTGATCCCAAAGCTACAAAACAGAGCGCACAGTTAAGCCTTAGCAGGTTCAGATCAAATGACCAGCCTGTCGCACTTTTTCAGGCAGATCACCTCAGAATTTAGTTCGCCCGGCTCGTTTTTTCGTCGAAGGCCGATCGTGGGCGTGATCCGGATCACCATGACAATGCGGGCAGGAAACCCCCTTCACATAGGTGGGCTGCTGCTGATCTTCGGCCGTCAGCGCATGGTCGCAATGCAGGCACAAAGCGGCCGTCTGTGTCGGCTGAAGGCTATGGTCCACGGCGATGCGTTCATCAAACACAAAGCATTCGCCCTGCCAAAGGGATTGCGCCTGCGGCACATCCTCAAGATATTGCAATATGCCGCCGCGCAGGTGGTAGACATCCTCGAACCCCTGATCAATCAGCCAGGAGGTATATTTCTCACAGCGAATACCGCCCGTGCAGAAGGTGGCGACCTTCTTGCCTTTTAAGGCTTCGGCATGTTCGCGTGTCCATTGCGGCAGATGCTTGAAATTAGGAATGCCCGGATCAATAGCATTTTGAAAGCTACCCAGATTGACCTCATAATCATTGCGCGTGTCGATGATGACTATATCGTCGCGGCTGATCAGGTCGTTCCAGTCGGCTGGATCGACATAGGTGCCAAACGCCTTCATCGACACGGGCTCGCCAAGACCAATCGTCTCTTTTTTTAGCCGTACCCGCGCCTTGCCGAAGGGCTGGAAGGCCGCATAGGATTCTTTCCAGATGATCTTACTGCCGATCAAATCGTCCTGAAGATAGCCAAGAAAGCTGTCTATGGCCGCGCGTGTACCGGAGATCGTTGAATTTACCCCTTCGGCAGTGATGAGCAGTGAGCCCTTGATGCCAAGCGCGTTCAGCCGCTCCAGCAACGGAGCCTGCATTTCCTCAAATTGCGGGAAATCAAAGAAATGATAAAAGGCCGCAATGACAAAGGCATCGGCCTGCTGGGGTTCGGTGGGGTCTGACATGGCGCGCCTCTATCATAAATTACAGATAGCGCCAATCCTGTATAAAGGCGGCCTGTCCGTGGCGCTGGCCGTTTGAATCGACCACATTCCATAATATAGTGTCACTAATTTCAAAGCGCTTGCCGGTATTGGATATGCGCACGCCGGAATAGGTATCGACCCAGCCTTTTTCATTGGCGGCTTCAAGCAGAGCCTCACGGTTGGATTGGATATCATCCGCCGCTTCGGCGCTGAAGCGCGAGGGCAGGCGGGTAAAGGTTTCCCACGACATTTCCCACAATTGCAGGGCGCGCCGGTTGGCATAACGAAATATGGGATCGTCCTGCGTACCGTGGGAGACTATGGCCTGTGGCGCCAGAAACAAGGCCTGAGCCAGAGCGTCGTCATCCATAGTGCGTGAGTCGAGGGCGCCAAGCACCGACATGCCGGTAAAGCCCTGAAAACTATCGGCCATCAGGCGGTTATAAGCGCATACAGATGAGGTCAGAAACGGAGGCATGGCCATATTATGCATCAAACTGTTTCCTGATACCTTAATAGCATCGCAAATAGCTTTTGTTCACACCTAAAAGCCTGACGGAAATGAATTGCCGGTGAAAAAGTTGTTTCAGGGGATTGCTTTGGGCAAAACCTTGCGCTATCTCCACGCCTCTCTCGCGCTATGGTGCCTGAGAATCCGGCTTAGATGCTGGGGAATGGTGTAATGGTAACACTCCGGTTTTTGGTACCGTCATTCTAGGTTCGAGTCCTAGTTCCCCAGCCAAGCTCTTTTTTCTCTATATTGTAAATGATCTGTCTGCACGGACGATGCCTGCGCGTCCGGCGCGGAGGTAAGACCTGGCTGAGCGGTAAAAAAGGCGGCAGTCAGCACAAGCATGACGAGGAAAAGATAAAAGCCGACGGAACTGGACTGAGCCGGACCGGACTCAAGATGAGATGGCAGCATGACAGGAATACCCGATTTCACTGTCGCTACTCTCTCATAAAACCCCTACTATATAGTGAATACAGGGGGCACGGTCCAAAAGCAGGCTCTTGTCAGTGTCGTTCAGTTACGGCACAGTCATCTCATGTCTGAAATCTATATAGAGATGCAGCGCAATGGCGCCTATCTGAAGGTCACAGCCGTTGATCCGGTGACGGGCGAAGAAGCCTCGGCCATGGGGCCCGCCAGTGATCCTGAGGGTGTGAAGCGACTGGCCATTCTCAAACTCAAAAATCTTCTGGCCGCCCAAAAGCCGCCGTCTGCGTCCGGTCGCGGCACTTTGGTATGATGGTGACTTTGAGCGGGCCATTGCTTTAAAAACCTTGCCTAGGTCTCGCGTAAAGCGTAAACGCTCCCCATATCCCCCTTAGTTTCCTCCAGCATAGGATTTGCCATCGTGAACGCCCCCGCGAACGCCGGTTCATTTATTCCCAACGGTTATTTTAACAACGATCTGGCTACGGCTGATTCCGAAGTTATGAACGCCATCACCGGCGAACTGCACCGCCAGCAGGATCAGATCGAACTGATCGCTTCGGAAAATATCGTCTCTAAGGCCGTCTTAGAAGCGCAAGGCTCGGTGCTGACCAATAAATATGCCGAAGGCTATCCCGGTCGCCGCTATTATGGCGGCTGTGAATATGCCGATGACGTGGAGCGTCTGGCGATTGAGCGCGCCAAAAAGCTGTTCAACTGCGCCTTTGCCAATGTCCAGCCGCATTCGGGGGCGCAGGCCAATCAGGCGGTCTTCTTCTCGCTGCTGCAACCCGGCGATACCTATATGGGCATGGATCTGGCCTGTGGCGGTCACCTGACGCACGGCTCTCCGGCCAATCAGTCGGGCAAGTGGTTCACGGTCGTGCCTTACGGCGTGCGCGAAGACAACCAGTTGATCGACATGGATCAGGTGGCGGCACTGGCCACTGAACATAAACCAAAGCTGATCATTGCCGGCGCTTCCAACTATAGCCGTAAGATTGATTTCAAGCGTTTCCGCGAGATTGCCGATTCGGTCGGCGCCTATCTGTTTGTCGATATGGCCCACTATGCCGGTCTGGTGGCCGGTGGCGTTTATCCCGATCCCCTGCCGCATGCCCATGTCGTGACGACGACGACGCATAAGACCCTGCGCGGCCCGCGTGGCGGCCTGATCCTGTCCAATGACGAAGCGCTGGGCAAAAAGATCAATTCGGCTGTTTTCCCCGGTCTGCAAGGCGGGCCTCTGATGCATGTCATCGCCGGTAAGGCCGTGGCCTTCGGTGAGGCCCTGCAACCGGAATTTAAGGCCTATGCTGCCCAGGTCGTGGCCAATGCGCAGGTTCTGGCGGCCACTCTGGTCGAACGCGGTCTGGCCATTGTCACCGGCGGCACAGACAGCCATGTCATGTCTGTTGATCTGCGCCCCAAGGGCCAGACTGGCCGTGATACCGAAGCCGCGCTCGAAGCGGCCTATATTACCTGCAATAAGAACGGCATTCCGTTTGATCCGCAGCCCTTCACCATCACGTCGGGTGTGCGTCTGGGTACGCCTGCGGGTACGACCCGCGGTTTCCGCGAAGCCGAATTTGCCCAAATTGGCCACCTGATTGCCGATGTGGTCGACAGCATGGCTGCTAATGGCGGTAAGACTGATCCGGCTGTGCAGGAAAAGGTGCGGGCTTCGGTTCTGGCGCTCACCAAACAATTCCCGATCTACTCTTAATTTTGTCGCGCAATTTATCCGAAAGTGCACAGCCTCTTTGCAGGACACTTTTCGGATGGCGCTTTGAGGCACCTTCATGCGTTGTCCATTTTGCGGAAGTCTTGAAAGTCAGGTGAAGGATTCCCGTCCCAGCGAGGACGGGGCCGCCATTCGCCGCCGCCGTTCCTGCCCGGAATGCGGCGGCCGGTTCACGACTTTTGAACGGGTGCAATTGCGTGACCTGATGATTGTCAAACGTTCAGGGCGGCGCACGGCCTTTGATCGCACCAAGCTGGAGCGCTCACTGGCCATTGCCTTGCGCAAACGCCCTATTGATCAGGATCGTATCGACCGCATGGTGTCGGGCATTGTGCGGCAACTGGAAAGCATGGGCGAAACCGATATTCCGTCGGATGTGGTTGGCGGTCTGGTGATGGAGGCGCTAAAGGCGCTCGATGTCGTGGCCTATGTGCGCTATGCGTCCGTTTATCGGGATTTCCGTGAAACCTCTGATTTCGCGAAGTTTCTCGGCGATGAGGGCCTGAGCGGAGAGGGCCGCGTCAATGCGGACATTTCTGATCCAAGTGTGATCCGTCAGGGTTTGGGTGAACAGGATATTTCGCCCTCAGATGACGCGTGACTCAAATGGAGGCCCATTTGGTTCCCGCTTTTTTGTGTAAGACATACCTCGCAAAGGCGGGGACTTGCCCTTGCCGAAACGCTTTAAGAGGATGGGTGTAGGTGCGACCGTTTATCACCCTGAAGCTGGCCACCACACTGGATGGTCGTATTGCCACCCATGCCGGTGAAAGCCGCTGGATCACAGGCGAAGAGGCGCGCCGGGTCGTGCATGAATTGCGCGCCGGACATGATGGCGTGCTGGTGGGGATCGAAACAGCGCTTAAGGATGATCCGGAACTCACCATTCGCTTAGCCGGCTATGAGGGCTATCAGCCGGCACGGATTATTCTGGATTCGCGTGGCCGTTTGCCTGTCCATGCCAAACTGGTGCAAACCGCACGGGTCATTCCGACGATTGTCGTCAGTATTCAGCCCATCAGTGATGAAATGAAATCACTGGGCGTTAAGGCGATACAGGTGCCATCGAAACATCAGCGCGTCGATCTTGAGGCGGCCTTAAGCGCCCTTCAGG
>JBAWDM010000005.1:0-15068 GCA_049590735.1 Asticcacaulis sp.
GGGTAAAGCCCGTTGTCATACGGTAACCGGCATAGCCGACACTCAGGATCGAAGGCGTGCCATCGCTATAGGTGTTATAGCTGCCCTGATCAGAGATAACGCTTTCCTTCAGGATATTATTGGCCTGGAAGAAGACTTCGGCATGCTCGTTCAGCTTGTGGCTGATCTTGAAGTCAAGATAGGCTGACTTTGCCGTAAAGACCGGGAAGCCGGGATTGTAGGGCAGACGCACCGACTGATAGTTGTTGCCCGGCGTGTTGGCACCGATATTGACGCCACAGGCCGCGATACAGGTGAAGCTGTCCGAGCGTGACTGATAGGCCAGACGGGCATTGGTACGGCCGTCATCATACCAGAAGGACAGGTTGCCATAATAGCTGGGCTCGCCGGCCGGACGCTGAACATCGCCACTGATCGGATCCCGGGTGCCGCCAACTGAGGTATCGGTCTCAATCGTGGCATAGTTGCCGTCAATACCGAGATTTTTGAAGTACCAGGGCAGGAAGGTCAGAGCAATCTTACCGGCAAATTCCTTACCACGGCGGATATAGCCATCGCCGTTCTGGTACTGGTTGAAGGTATAGAGATTATTGTCAACCGGATCGCCCGTAACCGGGTTGGTAGCACCGGTGCCGGAAAGAACGTCCGAATTCTTAACCTGACGTGTGACGACATTACCGGATTTAATGTCATTTTTGAACACTGCAAAGGAGAACTGCGTATCTCTGTTAGGATACCATTCAACACTCCAGTTTTTATTGTTCGAAATGAACGGTTTCAAAGCCGGATTACCGAAGGTGCCGCAGCCGTCATCGCCACCGCCACTTTCGTTACGCTGATCGACCGTACAGGTACCGCCGGGTAGCAGGTAATTAATGCCCGGACGCGAGATCACCCGACCGGCATAGTAACGGGCCACCAGTTTGTCGCGCAGAACCCAGAGATTGTAGTTGTAGCTCGGCATCCAGTCGGTCGTATGATTACTGACGGCGACATTGGTCTGCGAACTATAGGCGGTTGTCTGATTGGTCGGGGTCGAGCTATTACAATTGGCGAGATCATTACAACGGCGCGCCGTCAGCGTGATATAGCCAACACCTTCGACATCTGTCTTGACCATGCGTGTGCCCAGATTTCCGGTAAACTGCATGTCAAGCGGCAGATCCTGCTCAAACTCCATCATCCAGTAAGCCGCCGTCGTCTTTTCAACAGACTTTCTGTACAGCATGTCATACATCTTGCCATCGCTGGCCATGCAGGTTTTCATACAGTCGAAATTGTGGTGCGCCGTCGGGCTGCCGCCTGCGCTATATTCAGGCTTTTGTGAATATTCGTCGATCAGCTGATAGAATTTCTCAACATTGATCTGCGACCAGCCATTGATCAGCTCACCGCGATCCGGATAGCCGGCAAAGAACTGATTGGTCGCCGGCAGGAAGGATTGCGACAGAATATCTTCCAGATCATTGGGGCGCAGGGTGAAGGTGCCTTCAAAGGCATTGTTCAGGTTTGTGTTGGCCTGATAGCCATAGTCACAAGGCAGGGCACCCGTGGGCGCGGCCGTGCCGTCAGCACCATATTTGGTGTCATCACAGGCGCGCACAACCGAACGCAGGGATTGACGGGCAATAATGACCGGCGGAACATAACCGGGCGTCCCATAGGCGCCATTGCTGGTGTCTTCGGGGCTGACCGTACGGCCGGAACCGTCCCAGCCGGCATTGGTGGCTTCACGAATATTAAACCCACCAGAAATGTTCTGGAAGAAAGGAATCTTGTCTTCGAAATCATAGGTGGCATCAACGCGGTAGGTGTCTTCTTCGGTCTCACTCAGGCGTGGCCCGTTCTGATAACCAATATTAAAGCTGGTCCAGGGTTGCTGGGCAATCGTATAGGCACCTGTTTCACCGGGCACGCAAGGGTTAACCCCGCTAGGCGTGCAGGTGCCACGATTAGCGGTAGCCGGACGCGTAACCGTATAAAGCGAGGGTGTACCGTTATCCAGATTGCCCGGGAAGGCCACGCTCCAGAGGCCGGCGCTGCTAATGGCAACATCGGCCGAGCCATAGGCATAGGTCAGACCCGGATTGATGCGGTGGTCAAAGCGCGAATAGGATGAGGTGGCGCGACCAAAGATACCCTTGGCCGTAAAGGGGCCGTGGCGATAATCAAAACCGGTCGACAAATAGGTCGATGTGATATCGTTGACGTTGTTGATCTGGTCGGTATTGATCGTGCCGTCCGTAATCGTCGCCGACAACAGATGGTGGCTGTCGTCAAAGGTCATGGAACCGGGCACGATATTGGCAACCGCCCCGCGCACACCATTCGCCGTAGTGGCCGCGTTATTGGGGGCCACGGCACTGCCCAGACTTAAGCCGTCATAGACATAATAGCCCGAATTCGGAATGGCAGTGCGCACGCCGTTCACGTCCAGATAGGCCGGGCCGTTATAGGCCGGATTAGCACCATTTTCCGGAATAACTGACGTAGATGGATTAAAGTTAAAACCGCCGACATTATAAGTCAGCTGCGTGTCGTGGTTCTTACGGCGATTCCAGGTGCCGCGCACAAACACATTCAGATCATCATTGACGCGATAATCGGCACGCAGATCAATGGTCTGGCGAATTTCGCGGTTTTCACGCACAAAATAACGGATCAGAGACGGCGTATAGTCGCCCCA
Organism: Asticcacaulis sp.; assembly: GCA_049590735.1. Lineage (GTDB taxonomy): Bacteria > Pseudomonadota > Alphaproteobacteria > Caulobacterales > Caulobacteraceae > Asticcacaulis. The sequence continues at coordinate 2,687 of JBAWDM010000005.1, forward strand.
CTGGTTCAGACAGGTAATCTGCTCCACGGCGCGCTGCTGGGCGGCGGCGTTGTTACCCGTTAATAACGGGAAGGCGGCCATACAATCAGCCTTGGTGGCGGCCGCCGCCGATTTGGTCACGAGAGACGTCGGCGTTTCCGTGCTGTTAGCAAACGGTGTGTTGATATCGCCGCCCGAAAGGGTCGAGGGATTAAAGGTAAAGGTCTTGTCAGGCGAGCCGTCCAGATCAATGGCGCCATTTCCGACAACCGGGCCGGAACCACCGACCGAATAGGCATTGCGCGCCAGACCTGTGTTGCCATTGGACTGGGTGATGGCATTATTGTCGTTCTGAACCGTCGATTGCGAAATATTGGCCAGAATGCCGAGACGGCCATCGAAGAATTTACGCGTGGCGATCAGGTTATAGCTGGGTGTCCACTTCTTGCTCAGGGAATTTTGCGATTCATCAAAACGGAAGGACAGGAAGGGTTTTTTGAAATCAAGCGCGGTGCGCGATGTCACCTGAATGGCACCACCAATACCGCCTTCGGTCATAGCTGCCGTCGAGCCCTTGACCACATCCACGCTTTTGATCAGATCGGCCGGGAATTCGCGAAAGTCTTTTGAGCGGCCATTGCCATTGAACTGGAGGCCGCCGGTGGTCGATGTATTCTGCACACCCAGACCATCAATTTCGACATTGATCTGATCCGAGGTCGAACCGCGAAGGGCGACCGTTTCGCCCTCATTATAGTCACTGCGTTGCAGGGCGACACCGGCGATACGCGAAATGGCTTCGCCAATATTTTTATCCGGAAACTTGCCAACATCTTCAGCAACAATAGAATCCGTGGCCGTCTTGGCCTTCTTTTTGCGATCAATGGACGACCGCAAAGAGGCGCGTGTACCCGTCACCACGATCACGGTGGAATCGTCACCAGGCGCTGCGGCAGGTGCCGCATCCTGCGCATAGGCACTCGGCATGGCCGCCGCCCCCAGAATAAACACCGCAGCGCCGCTTAAAAGATAGCGACTCATCGGCACTGATTTTTTGCTTGTCGTCATTATTATTCTCCCTGCTGCTGCTGCAACATTCCCTTTTTTACGCCCGCCACTTTGAGGCTTCTGATTTGACCCCGTGCAGACCCTGATCCGGCTCGCCTTTTGACGCACCACATCACTTAAGTTGTAAGCTGGTTGCATCCTCTTTGATTGAAATTGACACGTCAAGGCAAATTTAGCTCAAATGTACGATAATCGGCCAGTTTCAATCATTTTTTGGCACAAAAGTCACACAATTGACACAGGTTCGCCTGTTTTTAGATTTTAGCCCGTCCCTCGGTTAATTTCACAATGTATTTTTCGTTTCATTTTTCGGGACAAACGCCCAATATGCCCGATAAGACCAAATGACCTTATTTTTTCTGTTAACTATCTGAATTTTAAAAATTATATCTCATATTTTTAGCCATATTCCAACCAATCCTACCTATGACGGATATGAGGACTTATAAAATAAAAGCCGTCACAACCCCGATGAGTCGTGACGGCTTGTTGCCATATTTAAATGATCGAATTTGATTGTAACTGATCTTTTTGGCGCTATGCCTTGGTCACCGCTACAGCATAGACATGAATGGGCCCATGCATATTAGACCGGAAAACCAGCCACTTACCGTCCGGCGTAAATTGCAGATTGGGCTCTGTGCGGTAATCATGAGTATGCATGTCCACCAGTTTGGTGGCACGCAACACGCCCGGCCTGACCAGATCGGCGGCATTGGGTGCGCTGACACCCAGATCTTCGATAATCTCCGGTTGGAACAGATAGATCCATTTGCCATTTTCGGCGAAGGCCACCATTTCTTTGTCACCGCCATCACCGGCAAACAGCTTGCCGTCCCGCGAAATCTGGAAATGCACCGACCATTCGTCGCGCTGCATGTGATACCAGATGCGCTGTTGCGTCTCCAGATTATAAGAACCCAGCCAGAAATCCTCACTGCGCGGGGTTTGCAGATCATACAGGACGCGTTTGCCGTCAAAGCTCATAAATTCATGACCGGCGATTTCCATATTCATGGTGCGCTTATGGATGTTCTTTTTTTGCGTGCCGTCCGTGCGGATCGTCCAGATACGGTCAACACTATGCCAGGGGCCTTCGTGGCAATACATGAGCTGTTGCGGATCACTGGGTGAAAACTGGACATGGTTCAGCCAGTCCGTTGAGGCCGTCACCACCTTGCGCTCACCCGTGGCGATATTGAGCGTAAATACTTCCATCGGAATGTTTTGCTCTAAGCGATCGGCCATGCGCACCTCCTTGGCGGCGGCAAAACTAAGCGGCTTGCCGTCCGGGCCCACGGCATTATAGCCGCCATCCGTGCCGCTGACCTTGGAGCCCGGTTGCAGATCATAGGCGCGTTCCGCCCAGGTGCCGGCCAAAAGCGTATCATCGGCATTGACCGTGGTAATGGCGCCCTTGATATTGGCCGCAATGACCTTCGCCTCGCCTGTAAGGATGTTGATGGACGCGATATCCTGACGGCCCGGCTGGCCATCCGCCCCCTTGATGAATTTGCGCACATACAGAATAGGCTTCGTGCGGGACACCATCAGCGTGCTGTAGTCGCGGCCCATCGTCAGGCGTGAGACCTGCCAGTTGGACAGGTCGACCTTCATGATACCGGATGGCGCATCATACACCATCCACTTGCCATCAGACGTAAAGGCATTGTCGTGGAAGTAAAGCGACTTGGAATTGTCTTCGTCAGAAATGCGGATAATGCGGTGGCCGGTCGTCTTGTCTATCCAATCCTTTGGCAAGTCTTTCGGCAAGTCTTTTGCCTGCGCCTTGGCGGTATCGGCGGCGAAAACGGGCGCGCTAAGGCCGCTCAGGGACGCAAGGGCGGCCGCATGTTTCAAAAAGTCGCGTTTTTTCATGACAGAGCGTTTCCTGTGATTTTTAGAGTTGACCACTGGTGTAAACCTCTTAGCGCCAAAATCAATCACAATTGATCATATTTGCGCGCCGTATCAGGCCTTTGGTAAACGCCGCACCTCTAAATGGCTATACATGGCCACCAAAGGCGCCATCTGACGAAAGCCGATACAACCGGATGTGGGCCCTCCCCGACCCTCTGTCTGCCAGCTTAAAACCGGCAGATCATTCATGAAAAAGGCCACCTGAGCGCCGGATTTTATCAGCCGCATCAAATAGGGCGGCTTGGCATCGGCCACATCCGGCAAGGGATCAGCCCCTTGCGCCAGAAGCTCAAAACCCGGTGCGCGGCGCAGATTGCACAGGTGGAAAGCGCGCTCCGTATCCCAGCGCCTGCGGAAATAGGCGATCTGAAGGGCGGACACATCGCTCATTGTGTATTGATCATAGATGCCGACGCGTGGTTTCAGGCGCGGATCAAACAGGCTGACCTCCCCCTCAGGCAGCAAGCCTTGCGCGGCTAAGAACAGGATGCACAGACCCGGCTCCTCAAGGGCGGTAAATTTCCAGCAAATGTCGATATCATCCGGGAACACTTCGGGGCACCAATAGACAAAGTTCGAAGCCTGTCCCTGATCGGCCGACAACTTATTGCGCAGGCGCATCTGGCCGGCATCGAAATCAATCAGCGCCTCGCCTTCTAAGCGGAAGCCTTTGACATCTGAGGGCGTGGCCAAAGGATTGGCATATATAATGTCACCCTCAGTCGATGCTGATGCGCGCCCTGCCAAAAGGGCCAGAGCCCCCCCGCTTAGCATATGCCTGCGGTTCAGCATCAGACGATGCCGCCGCCGAGATTATGGCGTACCTTTCGCGTTTCAGTACGTTTGGCGCGATAGCCGGACGCTCTATAGGTGGCAATCGGGTCAATCGCGCCGCCACTGCGGACACGCGCCATGGCCAAGGCCGCGCGCACATCGGTTTCAAATGACAGGCGCAGGCAATTATGCGCCATAATCACATCATTATTGTCCTGATAGCCGCGCATCAGATCACGATCGACAATCAACGCCTTCACATAGGCACCGGCAATGGCGCGGGCGGAATTAAGCAGGCTTTCGATTGGGTCGGTGACATTGTGCGACTGATCCATCATATAGGCGGGATCGAACTGGCCCTTGGCGCGTTTTTCGGCTGAGATCAGCTCATTGAACACCAAAAAGAGCTGAAACGGATTGATCGAGCCGGAATCCAGATCATCGTCGCCATATTTGCTGTCGTTAAAATGAAAGCCGCCCAGCTTGCCGAACATGGCCAGTCGCGACACGATCATTTCAATATTCACATTGGGGGCATGGTGGCCCAGATCGACCAGACACTGCGCCTTGTCGCCCAGCCTTTGGGCACACAATATACTGGTGCCCCAGTCCTGCACGACCGTCGAATAAAAGGCCGGCTCATACATCTTATGTTCGATCAAAAGCCGCCAGTCATTCGGCAAGTGATCATAGACCTGCTTGACGCTTTCGAGATAGCGCTCCAGCGTATCGGTAAATTCGTTCTGACCCGGAAAATTGGAGCCATCACCAATCCAGACTGTCAGAGCCTTTGAGCCCAGTATCTTGCCCACCTCAATACATTCTATATTGTGGGCAATCGCCTGTTCGCGCGTAGCGGTCTGGGAATGGCTAAGGCTGCCGTATTTATAAGACCGGCTCTGGCCGACCTGATCCTGAAAAGTGTTGGAATTGATGGCGTCAAAGCCAATCCCCAGCGCTTCACCATACTGGCGCAGGGCATGATAGTCGTCCGTCTTGTCCCACGGCAAATGCACGGACACGCGCGGCGTCAGTCCGGTCAGTTGATGGACAACACTGCAATCTTCGATTTTCTCATAGATATCGGTGGGTTCCCCCGGCAGGGGATAGCGCGCAAAGCGTGTGCCGCCCGACACCATGCCCCAACTGGGCAGACCGACCTGAAGCGTCATCAGCCGATCCACCATATGTTCGATGTCGATATTTTCACGGGCCAGACGCGCCGCTAAGGCGTCGTAATCGGCCAGATGGGCATCCATCAGTTTGGCATTTTCCGCATCAATCACATCCTGCGGAATAAGCGCCATCTTACGGTTTATGGTCAGATAGCTCATGCTCTTGTCTGCTCCACGCGCGTCTTCCCGACTTAGTTTTTTTATCGTCATCTCAGCCTATGCCTTTTGCCGGACAGGTGTCAATCAGCCCCGTATTTAACGCGTGAAAGCGGGTGCGTGACCCGCATCGACATTGAAGATATTACCCGTCGATTTGGCACTGTCGTCGCTGACCAGAAACACAACCGCCGCCGCCACATCTTCGGGCAGGACGGAGCGCTTCAGCAGGCTGCGCTGGCGGTAAAAATCCTCAAGCTCATCTTCGGCCAGATTATAGGCGGCAGCGCGTTCTGTGCGCCAGGCCCCCGTCCAGATGTGCGAGCCCTCAAGCACCGCATCGGGATTGACGATATTGACGCGAATGCCGTGCGGCGCCCCTTCAAGGGCCAAAACGCGCGCCAGTTGAATCTCTGCCGCCTTGGCCGCGCTATAGGCCGCCGTATTGGCTGAGGCGACCATGCCGTTTTTCGACACCACAAAGACAATGGCCCCACCTTTTGATTTCATGGCGGAAAAGGCTGAGCGCACGCTCAGGAAATAGCCTTCGCTCAGGACAGAAAAATTACGCCGCCAAAGCTCAAGAGATGTCTCCTCAATCGGAGCGGCAGACGCTATACCCGCATTGGCGACAAAAATATCAATGCCGCCAAATTCACAGGCCGCCTGATCAAAAGCGTCCAGCACATCGGATTCCTGCGTTACATCGCTGATGATCATGCGCACATTGTCGCGGCCATAATGCTGGCTTAGCCGGTCGGCCACGGGCGTCAGGCGATCCCCATCTATATCCACCAGCACGACACAGCCCTGCCGCATCAGTACCTGTTCGGCCACGGCGCTGCCGATACCGCCGGCGGCACCGGTAATATAGGCAATCCGGCCCGCAAAGGGCCCCGGTTTGGGCATGCGTTTCAGCTTGGCTTCCTCAAGCTGCCAGTATTCGATATCAAAGGCTTCCTGCTCATCCAGCGCCTTATAGGCACCGATCGCTTCTGCGCCGAGCATGACATGGATGGCGTTGACATAGTATTCGCTGGCGATGCGCGCCCCCGAAGCTGAGTCGGCAAACGCAATCAGGCCATAGCCCGCTATCAGGACAATGACGGGGCCGGAATCACGCATGGGCGGGCTATCGGCGCGGCGACAGCGTGCATAATAGTCCGCATAGGCCTGACGGTAGGCCGTGATGGACGCGTCGATGTAATGGGCAGCCCCCTCACCCGTCAGGCGGTCGGGTTCCAGCACCAGAGGGCGGATTTTCGTGCGTAAAAAATGATCCGGACAGGAGGTGCCAAGCGCGGCCAGCCGCGGCATGTCGCGGCTGCTGACAAATTCCAGTACCGCCGGATCGGTATTAATATGGGTGATTTTTAGGCGCTGGTCACTTAAGGCGCTGCGCAAAAGCGGCGTGACACGGGCAAAAAAAGCCTTTTGGTCTTTGGCATTTGCCGATGCCATCGCCTCTCCGCCAAAGGCCGGGCCAATACTGCGGCTGGCAATAAAGCCGTTGGCGCGCCCGATCAGTTCCAGACTGTTGCGATAACAGGCCTCACCCGTATCGGCCCAGCTGATCAGGCCGTGCCCTTCCAGCATAACACCGCGCCAGTGCGGATGGGCCGCCAGCGCATCCCGCAACCGCAAACCCAGATCAAAGCCCGGTCTTTGCCAGCCCAGCCAGCCAACCGTGTCACCATAGGCGGCGCGGCACAGGGCTTCTGAGTCCTGACTGGCGGCAATGGCAATGACCGAGTCCGGATGCAGATGGTCAGCATGTTTGCGCTCAATAAAGGCATGCAAAGGTGTATCAATACTGGCGGCGCGGCCGTTCAGCCCAAAGGTGCAATGCGCCTGAAGGCCAACCATTTCGTCCTCAAAAGCGCGGCCACGATAGCGGTTTTCAAGCCCGCGCACCTTATCGAGATAAAGCGTGGCAAAACCATCGAGCCCCATAGAGCCCAGATCGCCACCCGATCCCTTGACCCACAAAACCTCAGTGGCTTCACCGCTCAATGGGTCGGGCATGCTGATCTTGGCCGAGGTATTGCCGCCGCCAAAATTGGTCAGGCTATGGTCCGCGCCCAACAGATTGGAGCGATAAACAAGGCCTTGCGCTTCATCCATAGAGGCCGCCAGTTCCGGGTCCCAAAGATCAGCCGGCATGTAAGGCGAAGAGAGGGAGGGGAGGCTGTCCGCCGCCGAATGAAAGGTGTGCAGGGTGTGCGATACCGTCATGCAGGGCCCTTTGTCAGAAAATAATGGCAAAAATGATGATCGAAGATGATGTTATATGCCAATTTGGTAGTTTTCAATCTTATTCGATCATCATTTTTGACTGAAGCGTCAAATAAGGACTGCTCACGTGATTTTTATGCCGCAGACGGCCCGGTCTGGCCGTATAATGTAGAAAATAGGATTGCGAAGCTCACATAATGACATATAATCACACAATATAGGACATATTGATCGCGGCGAACCGCGGCAAAATCCCATATCACCAGATATGGGGCCGGAGGAAATCGGGAGCTGGCATGCCAAAAAGCGCACAGGCAAAATGCGTCGTTTTCGACGTCGGAAAATCGTTCACTAAGGCCAGTGTCGTTTCCGTTGACGGCACAGTCTGGGCTGAACGTAAAATTCGCACGCCGCATTTATCGACGCCCCTGTACCGTGCCTTTGATGTCGATGCTATTTACGTCTGGTTTATCAGCCAGTTGCGCGCCTTCGGGCAATCCTATGCCATTGACCGCATTATTCCGGTGACGCATGGCGCCACCTGCGCCTTTCTGGATGAGCACGAACAGCTCATCCAGCCCATTCAGGATTATGAATCCGCCGTGCCCACGCCGTATGCGCAGGCCTATGGTCAGATCAGGCCTGATTTTTATGAAACCCAGTCGCCGCATCTGCCCTATGGCCTCAATCTGGGCAGTCAGATCTATTGGCATGCGCGCCGCGATCCGGGTCAGTTTTCGCGGGTTCGGTGGATTCTCAACTATCCGCAATACTGGGCGTGGCGCCTAAGCGGCGGCCTGTGCAACGAAGTCACCTCCATGGGCTGCCATACTGATCTGTGGTCACCGCTTAAGGGCTGTTTTTCCTCACTGGCCAATGATTTTTTCTGGGCGGATCGTTTCCCGAAAATGCAGTCTGCGTGGGAAACGGCCGGCACCTTGCGCAGCGACATCGCAAAGCTTGTTGAGCTGCCGCCCTCGGTACGTGTCTGTGTGGGCCTGCACGATTCCAATGCCGCTTTGGCCAGTGTGCTGATGCAGGCCGATCCGTCCCAAACCGCCCACGCGTCAGGCAAGGCGCCAGCCCTGTTGTCGACGGGCACCTGGTATATTGCCATGTCGCCGGGTGCGGCTGTCACACCGCTTGAATCCAATCGCGACTGTCTGGCCAATGTCGATGTGTTTGGCAATCCCGTGCCCTGCGCCCGCTTTATGGGGGGGCGCGTCCATACCCAATTCAACCGCGGTTTTGCGGGGGGGCTGTCGGGTGAAAGCGTCAGTGAAGCGGCCTTGCGCACCATATTGCAAGGCAGCGCTCTGGCCATGCCCAGCTTTACCGATACAGGCGGCCCCTTCCCGACCCTGCGGGGTGAAATTCGCGGCCTGTCCGGTGCCACACCCGAACTCAAATCAGCTCTGGGCATGGTCTATCTGGCCCTGATGAGCTCCACCTGTCTTGATCTGGTGCGGGCCGAAGATGCGCTTCTGATCGAAGGGCCTTTGGCCAAACATGCGCATTTGTGCGGATTAATTGCCGCGCTGCGTCCCGGTCCGGTTCTGGTCAATGCGGCGAGCAATGGCGTCACGCAAGGGGCAGCGGCCCTTGCCTTCTATGGTGAATCCCGTCCGGAACCCCTGACGCGAAATGTCGTTAAGCCCTTGCTGCAAAAGGAAATACGCCAGTATGAAAGCCTGTGGCGATCGGTTGTGGATGCCGAACTGGCCGCCTGAAACAGGCGTGTTATGCCTTGAGTTATCCCCTGTCGACAAGGGACGGTTTTGTGTTTATAAAACAATCAATACCGATCAAAGACTCAAGGACTTAGAGACGCCACATGCATTTTCAGGATCGTTGGAAGCGGATTATTGACGAACTCAGCCCTGATCGTGTGACCTCTGTTGATGAATTAACCGAACGTCTTGAGGTGTCGCCCGCCACCATCCGCCGTGACCTGACCGAGCTGGATGAGTTGGGCTATCTGCTGCGGGTACGCGGCGGGGCCATGCGGATCGACAGCAAGAATTACAATGCGCGCGCCAATGACGATAAGCGTGGCGAAGGCCTGATGGGGCAATCGGCCTTTCTTGATAGCGTGATTGATAATGCCGGTGCCAAGCGCGCCATTGCCCGCTTAGCGCTCGACTATATCAGCCCCGGCCTGTCGATGATTATTGACGGCGGCACGACCACCTATACCATGGCCTCATTGATGCAGGATGAGCCCTATCATGTGCTGACGACCTCCATTGCCATTTTGCAGTGCCTGATGGACCGTCCGCAGGTCAAGGTGACCCTGCCCGGCGGGGAATTTTTCCGCAAACAGAGCATTATTCTCAATCCCTACGAAGACGGCATTTTGCAACATTTCGCTGCCGCCCGCATGTTTATCGGCGCGCAGTCTATTACCCGCAACGGTTTGCTACAGACGGATACGCTTTTGGTGCAGTCCGAACGCCGCCTGATGGAACGCGCCAATGAGGTGATTGTTCTGGCTGATTCCAGCAAGATCGACGCCCCGGCATCGCTGTCTGTCTGCCCACTCAGTCAGATTGATGTGCTGATTACGGATGAGAATATCTCAACATCGGCTCTGGCGTGGTTGCAAGCGGCCGGCGTGGAGGTGCGCATTGCCCATCTGACGGCGGAAGACCGCAATTCGCCCCTGCCCTTACCGGGCCGGTAAAACTTACGCCATATGAAAGACGGGCAAAAGCTGCGTCTGCACAGGTGAATTGTCGGGGTTAGTGTCCATAATATCGGCCATATAGGCCCACCACTTTTTCATCAGCGCGGTCTGCGGCAGATCATCCAGCCTATGATCGGCACGGCGTTTTAAAACCCCGAACAAAACAAGCGTCTGCGGATGCAAAAAAATGGAATAGTCCGACACGCCCGCCTCATGCAGCAGGTCAGCCAGTTCCGGCCATATCTCATCGTGGCGTTTTTGATATTCGGCTTCAAACCCCGCCTTGAGCTGCATGGTAAAGGCGATGGTTTCCAAGGTGTCAGAGGACATGATCTGGCTTTCTGTTATTTGGCGGGTGTGACTTCCGGTGTCTGGGTGACGATTTGTGGGGCGCGCATGATCGGCCAGTCGGCAGGCGTCAGTTCATAATTAAGCGGATCAAGCGGATGGGCCGGATCGGCAGACGGCACGTCTTTCGCTTCTTCGAGCCCCAGCCCAAACCCCGCCAGGGCCTTCGCCACATAGCTGGCGATCACAAAAGCCCCATAGGCATTATGGTGGGTCTTTTCCTTACCATGATCGGCAAAGGCCAGACCGGCCCGATCGGGGCCAAGCGCTTCATACAGTTCCGTGGTCTGTTGGGTCAGGTCGATCAAGGGCACAGACAGGTTTGCCGCCACTTCGCGCACGGCGGCGTCATAACCGGCGTGGGTATTTTCAATCTTGCCCTCATCGTCAAAAAAGCGCCGTGCGACCGGCGTGATCAGAACAGGCTGCGCGCCGCGCTGACGGATATCGGCCACAAAGGCCGCCAGATAGGCCGGATAGGCACCATCGGCGGCGGCATAGGTGCGCGGCCATTGTTTCTTTTCGTCATTATGAGCAAATTGAATCAGCACCACATCATCAGGTCGCACCTGTGTAAGCAGCTTATCCCAGCGCAGCGAGGTCAGGAATGACTTCAGGGTTTCGCCGCTTCTGGCATGGTTGGCGACCACGACATCCCCGCCCATAAAGCGCGGCAGCATCTGGCCCCAACTGGCATAGTCGGCGCCGGCCTGATCGGTAACCGTGCTGTCCCCCGCCAAAAGGATGCGCCGTACCTTAACCGGCGCAATCGTCAGGCTTTTGAGCGCGGCCTGCGGGCCGGAGGCACTGAGGGTCAACTGATCATCCCAGGTGCGGCCCTCGGCTTCGTCACCACGCAGGCCGACATGCGGCGATTGGGTGGCGTCCTGTTCCGCCGGATTAAGAAAGGCATTGCGCACATTGACCAGAAACGACACGGCGCGCATTTCACCGGCTTTCAGTGTAACGGGCGCGGCCACCAGACGGCGATCCTCGGCCCACAAGGTCGTGCGGCTTGGGGCGTGAGCATCCCCCAAAACGGCGGTGACGCGGTAATCCCCCTCTGGCACCCGCACCGAAAAGGCGCGTTCATTGCCATTGGGTACGGAGATAAAGCCATAGCCTTTTGCAGCCACATAGGGCGAGTGGTCCGGGATCAACACAGCACCCTTTGGGGCTTTATTAGACGCCCCGAAGCTAAATGTACGAGACATGGTTGTTTGTGACGAATCCGGCTTCATTGTTTCTGTCGCCCCCGCACTGTGCGTGACCATCATCAACGCGCTCAAAATCAGGCCAGCCCCTAGCCACACAGGTCTGACGGCCTTTGTATAACCACATGGAACGGGCACGTCCTGTGCAGCCTCGTGTTGATTGAAATTGATCATTTTGCCAAATTTTATGCTCGATTATGCACTGATTGTGCTTTCTTATGATATTTTTTCATTGATATTCGCCCCTGTCAATGCGAAGTTAGGCCCATATTGAGGGCGTTACGCACACATGACTGGCGTAAAGGTCGCACCGTTGAGAATGGCCAGCCCAAACACGCAGGAGAGCTGAATGGCGTCCACACCGCGCACGACACGACTGAGCCCGCATATGGCGGCCCTGCTGCTGTCTGCCGCCATGGGTGTCATGTGTCTGGCGGCGGATGCGCAAACGCCCCAACCTGCCCAAACGCCCCAGCCTGTGGAACCGCCTGCGGATAAGCCCCTGTCCGGCGATGCCCTGATGGATAATTTCGGCCTGACCTCACAAAACAAGGTGCAGACAAAGGGCAAAACTGCCGCCCCACGCGCCAACACGCCTGTCGTGTCTCAACGCCGCGACACCACCTATCTGATGTCCGCTTTTCCGGCGACATCTCAGGATCAGTTGAGCCTGTTTTCCGCCTATGACGGGGCCAATTTCACCACACTGGCCACCGATGCCTATCAGCCCGCCAAAGGTTTGCTGCGTGATCCATCGATCATGCGCATGGAAGATGGCGATTATTATGTGGTCTATACAACCGGCTGGAGCGGCAACACATTCGGCG
>JBAWDM010000006.1:0-31539 GCA_049590735.1 Asticcacaulis sp.
CTCTGGCGTTTGCCCACAAAAAGCACCTCATAATCTTTAAAAAAGCACCAAGGTAGTTACTCTCAATGTTCAAGTCTTTCTTCGGCGGATTTTCCAACGACATCGCCATCGACCTTGGTACGGCCAATACGTTGATCTACATGAAGGGCCGAGGCATTGTGCTGAATGAGCCTTCGGTTGTGGCCCTGCGTAATATTGGTGGTCGCAAGGTGGTGCATGCTGTGGGCATCGAAGCCAAGCAGATGCTGGGGCGCACGCCAGGCCATATGGAAGCCATCCGCCCGATGCGTGACGGGGTAATTGCTGATTTTGAAGTCGCTGAAGAAATGATCAAGCACTTCATCCGCAAGGTGCATAACCGCAAGGGTTTCGTGAACCCAAAAGTCATTGTCTGCGTGCCATCGGGTGCCACCGCCGTTGAGCGCCGCGCCATCAATGATTCCTGCCTGAATGCCTCTGCGCGCCGCGTGGGGCTGCTGGATGAGCCTATGGCGGCGGCGATTGGCGCCGGCCTGCCGATCCATGAGCCGACCGGTTCCATGGTGGTCGATATCGGTGGCGGCACGACCGAAGTGGCCGTCCTGTCATTGTCAGGTATCGTCTATTCCAAGTCGGTGCGCGTGGGCGGCGACAAGATGGACGAAGCGATCACCAACTTCATGCGCCGTAACCATAATTTGCTGATTGGTGAAACGACGGCTGAGCGCATCAAAAAGGACATCGGCACGGCGCGTGTGCCGCATGATGGCGAGGGGCTGGCTATTGACGTTAAGGGGCGCGACCTGATGCAGGGCGTGCCGCGCGAAGTGCGTATTTCTGAGCGTCAGGCGGCGGAAGCCCTTGCTGAGCCCGTCGCGCAGATCATTGACGCGATCAAAGTCGCCCTTGAGGCAACGCCACCCGAGTTGGCAGCTGATATTGCCGACAAGGGCATTATGCTGACCGGTGGCGGTGCCTTGCTGCGTGGTCTGGATATCGAAATTCGGGATCAGACGGGCCTGCCGGTTTCGGTGGCTGAGGATCCTTTGTCGTGCGTAGCGATTGGCTGTGGCCGGGTGCTGGAACATCCGCGCTGGATGAAGGGCATACTTGACGCTACCATGTCGTAAGCCTTTCATAAGTCCCGCCCGTAAAGGGCAACGAATCGGTGATCCGGCCAAGCAGTAAAAATGGCTCTCCGGCTTAAGGAAGATGTGAAGCGTGGCGTACGGAGACAACAAAAAGCATTTTGAGCATCTGAAACTGCCTGTGACATGGGCGGTGATGGGGATTGTCGGCTTTGTGTGCGTGGGCGCCGCCTTGTTATTTCTGGGCGATAAGCGCGAATCCACCTATACGAACGCATATGCCAATCGTGCCGTCTTTGACAGCGTGGCCAGTGTGCCTGATCAGGTTCTGTCCAGGCCCGTTCAGGCCGTGGGCGATGGCACCAACTGGCTTGATGATTATTTCTTTGCCGTGCGGGAAAACCGCATTCTCAAAAAGCAACTGGCCGAGCTTAGCCGGTATCGTGACCTCTATACTGAGGAAAAAGATATCAATACGCGCTACGAAAAGCTGCTGAACCTGCGCACGGAGCCGCCGGTTGAGATGGTGACGGCACGCTCTGTCTCTGTGTCGCGCGGCCCGTTTGTCAATAACCGCCTGATTGATGCCGGTGCGGACAAAGGCATCGCTTTTGGCAATCCGGTTATTACCGATCAGGGACTGATCGGGCGCATAGTCGGTGTGTCATCCGGTGTATCCCGTGTGCTGATGGTGACCGATGTGACCAGTCACGTGCCCGTCATGGTTTTGCGATCAGATGCCCGCGCCATGATGAGCGGCGATGGCGGCGGTTATCCCAAGCTTGATTTTGTGCGCGGCAAGGATTCACTCAAGGTGGGGGATCAGATTTTGTCATCCGGTGACGGCGGGGTCTTCCCGCGGGGCTTGCCGGTGGGCGAAGCGATGAAGGGGCTGGACGGATCCTGGCGTGTGAGGCTGTATGCCAACCGCTCGCCTATTGATTTTGTTAAGGTGCTGTTGTTCAAAGATTTTTCGCAGCTTCCGAATATTGATACCATATTAAGGACGCCGCCGGTCAGCGATGTGCTGCCGCCGCCGGCCTTACCGGCCGTACAGACCGGCACAGCCTCGTCCGCGACTTCATCGTCGGTGACATCAGATGTCAAATCTTCTGCCGCTGGGGCCGTCAGCTCATCTGTGTCAGCAAAACCCGTAACGGCAAGACCTGCCACCGCCAGCAGCACATCCGCCAGTTCCGCCAGCAGCGCATCCAGTCCGAAGCCCGTCGTGCCAAAACCCGTGACCCGACCGGCTGGCACACAACAAGCCGCTCCAAAAGCGCCTGCCGCAAAACCGGCAGAGCGCACCTCTGAGCGGTCGGCATCCGCCTCGTCTGCAACAGCGTCTTCGTCTGTGGCGCCGGTCACGCCGCAATTGCGCCCCTTTACGCCCACGCCAGCGGATACGGCGCAATGATAGGGGAGCTGTCATGAGATTACCCGATCTGTTTGGTCGCCGAAAGCGCAGTTATGGCCTGTCGGGCGGCTCGGCGGGGCGGGGTGTTCGCAGCGGTGGTGCAGCTAAGATGGTGGGGCCCTGGGACTGGATTTTGGCACCGGCTCTGCTGAGCGTGGCGCTGACGGTTGTTCTGGCCATGTCATTTCAGCCTTTTGGTTTTTACCTGCCTGAACCGGTTTCGCCCTTTATTCTGGCCTTTGCCTGGCCCCTGATCCGACCCTCATACTTTTCGCCGATCGTGCTGGCGGCCTTAGGCTTTTTTCTTGACTATTTCTGGGGCGGGCCGATCGGGTTTTGGACGATTGGCCTGATGCTGGTTTATGGCGCAATGGCTTTGGCGCGCACCTTTATGGTCGGGCAGGACTGGATTGTCGTCTTTGGCGTGTTTATATCAACTGAGCTGTTATTTTTTGCACTTTGTGTGGTGCTGACGATTGTGGATACCGGCTCCGTGCCGCGCCTTTGGGGTGTGGCCGAACAATTTATCGCCACAGGCCTATTGTTTCCTTTTGTTTTATATCTGCTGGAGACCTATCTCCACGCCGATGTCCGTTTTCAGTGAGGACTGATGTATTTGCGCCTACGCATCCAGAGAGGGTTATGCCGTACGGACGGCTTTAAAAGCCTGTCCGGTGCGTTGATGGTGGCCACAGGATTCGCACATGGCTGAGCCGTCCATTGTCTTTACGGACGTCAATGAGCGTCAGGGGGTCTTTACCCGCCGCATCTTTTTGATGGGCGGGCTTGTGGCGTTTGGTCTGGTGGCGCTGACGGGCCGGCTGGCTCATCTGCAACTTTTGCAAGGCAGCAAATATAGCAAGCTGGCGGCAGCCAACCAATTCAATTTCCGTCTGATACCGCCGCCACGCGGTGATATTTATGATCGCAATGGTAAGCTGATTGCGGGCAATCGTCCGTCCTTTCGGGTGATGATCGAAAGTAATGAAGTCAAAAGCATTGAGGATACACTGGATCAGGTCTCCTATATATTGCCGCAGACCCTGAGCAGCCGGCGTCGCATCCTGCGGGACATCAGCCAGAACCAGCGCTCCGTGCCTACGGTGATCGCCAGTGATATGAGCTGGGATGATTTTTCCAAAATCAGTCTGTATGCCAACGATATTCCGGGCGTGGTGGCCGATATGGATGAGGTGCGGGCCTATTATTACGGCGGTGCTTTTTCGCATGTGGTCGGCTATGTCTCAAAGGTATCGCAGCGTGACCTGGATAAGGAAAAGAATGTCACTCAGGCCGATTCCAATCTTTTGCATCACCCCAGTTTTCGGATCGGCAAGTCCGGTATAGAAAAGGGCTTTGATCAGGTTCTGCGTGGCACGGCCGGCGGCAAAAAAATCGAGGTCGATGCGCAAGGCCACGTCGTCGCGGAAAACACTGAGGGCTCTATTCCGCCTGTGCCCGGACAGGATATTGTTCTGACCCTGGATGCTGATATTCAGCAACGAGCCATGGACGTATTCGGCACCGATTCCGGCTCAGCCGTCATGATGGATATTCACACGGGTGATGTCCTTTGCATGACGTCTAATCCGGGCTTTGATCCCAATCTGTTTGTATCGGGCATCTCCAGCAAGGCCTATCGTCTATTGGCGGATTACGACCATTTGCCTTTGCTGGATAAGGCGCTGACGGCCACCTATCCGCCGGGCTCCACCTTCAAGACCATGGTGGCCTTGGCGGCTCTTGAAAATGGCTATGATCCCAAGACGACCCATACCTGCAATGGGTCCTTTCCGTTTGGCAATCGCGTTTTTCACTGTGATGGCCGGCATGGTACGCTGGATCTGCATGGGGCCATTGTGACCTCCTGCGATGTTTATTTTTATCAGTGTGCGCTGGCGATCGGGCCGGATAAGATTGCCAATGTGGCACGCAAATTTGGCTTGGGCCAGATTTTTGATATTGGCATAGATGGCCAAAAGGCGGGGATCGTTCCGGACCAAGCCTGGAAAGCCAACTATTTTGCCAAGCGCAACCCGGCCAATACAAAATGGTATCCAGGTGAAACCCCCTCTATGGGCATAGGGCAGGGCTATACCAATGTGAACGCGCTGCAAAACTGTGTCATGGTGGCGCGTCTGGCGAATGGCCTGAAGGCTGTTGAGCCACGGCTGATTAAATCAGTAGGCGGCAAGCCGTATCAGGACAAACCTTTCGAAGATATGTCGGCAGATCCCGCCCATGTTGCCTTTGTGCGTCAGGCAATGGCAGATGTTGTGACAAGTGGTACGGCTGCGCGAACGGCCAAACTCGATTTAGGTCCGATCATGATGGCCGGCAAGACGGGTACGGCGCAGTCACACACCATTACCTCTGGTTCACGCGCGACCCTGCATCTGGATTGGGCACGCCGCGACCATGCTTGGTTTGTCGCCTTTGCGCCTGCGGATGCGCCGAAATATGCCTTAAGCGTAATCGTGCAGCATGGCGGTTGGGGGTCGTCTTCGGCGGCGCCTAAGGCGCGGGAAATCATGCGCATGGCCTTGCTGAAAGACCCAGACATTCAAAAACGCATGGTTGAGCCCGTCAAGGATACGTTTGACCCAGCCGCCCTTAAGGCCGCAGAAGCTGCGGCTGCGGCGGATGCACCAGATATTCCCGCCCCACCCACAGATATTGGCACCGTGCCGCCCGCGAATGACTAGGTTTTGTGGAACCTCCTTTATAACAAAGTTTAGGCCCTATGGTTGATTCAGCTCTATCCCGACCCGGTCAACGCGAACGCTATGATTCTAAGATAGCTCAGATCAATTGGTTGTTTGTTGGCTTGTTATTTATGCTGACCGGCATTGGGATACTGCTGCTCTATAGTGTCGGTGGTATGAGTTGGCAGCCATGGGCTCTTAAACAACTCATTACCTTTTTTTGTTGCGTTATTTTGATGTGCGTTCTGGCGCTTGTGGATTTGCGCATCTGGCTTATGGGCAGTTACTGGATCTATGGGGCCTCTATTTTGATGCTCGTTGCTGTCGATGTGTTTGGCCATATCAGTATGGGCGCGCAGCGTTGGCTGAGTATCGGCGGCTTTAGGTTTCAGCCGTCGGAGTTTATGAAATTGGCTATTGTTCTGGCCTTAGCACGTTTTTACCATGAATGTTCCGCCAAGGACGCCAACTGGTCATGGAAGCTGCTGATACCGGCTTCCATGATTATTGTGCCGGTTGGCCTTGTGATGAAGCAACCCGATCTGGGGACAGGGGTTCTGATTGCCCTTACGGGCCTGACGGTCATGGTTTTGGCAGGATTAAATTGGCGGGTCATTGCCGCCGGTGCCGCCAGCGCCGTAGTAACCATTCCGCTCGCCTTTGAATTTGTACTGCATGACTATCAGCGCCAACGTATCCTGACTCTCCTTAACCCTGAGGCCGATCCATCAGGTGCCGGTTATCACATTTTGCAATCCAAGATCGCCATGGGTTCTGGCGGATTATTGGGTAAGGGGCTTGGGCTGGGATCGCAAAGCCAGTTGAACTTTTTGCCCGAAAAACACACCGATTTTATTCTGGCGGCTGTGACCGAAGAACTGGGTTTTGCCGGAGGCTTTACCCTTTTTCTGCTCTATGCGGTGATTATCCTGATGGCCTTGCGCATGGCATCCCTTTCGCATTCGCATTTCGGCAGACTGGCTGCCGCAGGGGTTACCGCCACCTTCGGGCTGTATGTGCTGATCAATGGGGCCATGGTGATGGGCATATTCCCCGTCGTCGGTGTGCCCATGCCACTGGTCAGCTATGGTGGTTCAGCCATGTTGATGATTATGACCGGCTTTGGTCTGGTGCTGGGCGTCAAGGTGCATCGCTATCAGGAGCTGCCCCGCACCTCCTCCATCTTCTCCCGCACCGAGTAAAAGCCTTGAAATTGGCGAACTGGGGCGTCGGTGTCGCTCGCGAGTATAAGGATACTCGCATCGCTAACCTCCTGCCATTTCATCCAATTTGAAGGCTTTTACGCGCCGGTTGTAGGAAGTTGAGGCTTCCTGCCGCGTCCGCATGGCGTGGTGGTGGGGTTTCTTACTTATCGTCTCAACACCGCCAAGGCTTCGTCGGCTGCAGCGACCAGCCCTTCTAATATGCCCGGATCACTCGAAGAATGTCCGGCTTTTTTGACTAGCTTGAACCGCGCTTCCGGCCATGCCTGATGCAAATCCCAAGCCGTTGTCATCGGTGTCACCACATCAAAGCGGCCCTGCACGATCCAGCCCGGTATGTGGCGGATGCGGTCGATATTGTCCAACACCCATGTTTCGCTTTCAAAAAAGCCACCATTTTTAAAGTACCAGCTTTCAATGCGGGCAAAGGCCAAGGCAAATTCAGGATCAGAGAATTTTGATGCCTCCACGGAGGGGCCGTTGATCGACAGGGTATCGCCTTCCCAACCGCTCCATGCCAGAGCGCACCGATAGCGCGTGGCCCTGTCGGGTCCATTCAGGCGCGCGACATAGGCATTCAGCATATCGCCGCGTTCCGCCTCAGGTATCGGCTCAAGGAATTTTTGCCAGATGTCGGGATAGAGATGGCTGGCTCCTTCTTGATAGAACCAGTCCAACTCAGAACGACGTACCAGAAACACGCCGCGCAAAATAATACTCAGTACGCGCTCAGGATGGCTCAGGCTATAGGCCAAAGACAAGGTAGAGCCCCATGAGCCGCCAAACACGACCCATTTTTCAATACCCAGCTTTTCTCGCAGCGCCTCAATATCGCCCACCAGATGCCAAGTCGTGTTATCTTCGAGTGAGATGTCTTCGCTGGCATGGGGTGTCGATTTTCCGCACCCGCGCTGATCGAACAGGATGATGCGATAACCCTCAGGATTGAAATAACAGCGCAGATTGGGCGAAGACCCACCGCCCGGGCCGCCATGAAACACGACAACCGGTATGCCGTTCGGATTGCCCGACTGCTCATAATATATCTTGTGTTTGCCGTCGGTCGGCATATGACCACTATCATAGGGCTCTATGTCAGGATAAAGACCGCGTGACAGTTTGGGTTGCGCTGGGTTCAAAGAATCGGTCATGGATTTTCGGTCGGGATTTTCGGTCGGGATTATCGGTCAGGGTTTTTGGGGGCGGATATTCGGCTTCAGCATAGGTCTGGCAGTGTCTTATCGGATATAAACGCATACGCCAGGTACAGGTTTTGATTTAAGACGTAAAATGTCCGATGCTACAACCCCAACACGGTTCACAACCGCTTATAAACAGTCATTATTCTATGTGCTGATGTATGCCGGCACGGGCGCTACTCTGCCTTTTATGCCTTTGTGGTTCAAGGGGCACGGCATGTCGCCTGCCCAGATCGGCGCTATTTTGGCCTTGCCGCTTTTGTTGCGTGCCGTAAGCGGCCCTATAAGTGGCCTGTGGGCGGATAGTTTTCGGCTCTATCGTACACCGGCTATTATACTCAGCTTTTGCGCGGCTTGTTTTTTTGCCCTGCTGGGTCTGGGCAGCCGGTTTCCCGCCGTGCAGTTTCCGGTTTACCTGCTCATGTATGGACTGGCCTTTAGCTGCGTCAGCAATCTGGCGCCGATGATTGACGCCATGACCCTGCATTTTGCGCGCAAGGAAGGCTTTGTCTATGCCCTGCCGCGCGCCGCAGGCTCCATGTCGTTTATTTTCACGAACGTAGGTTTGGGTTTTTTGTTGCTGCTATGGCCAGTGGATACGGTTCTGATCTGGGTCGTAGGAGCGGCTGTCCTGACCAGCCTGGGTGCGCGTTTTCTCCTGCCCGCGCAACCGCGCCCTGTGGCCGAGCCCTCACAAAACTTAGCGCACGACAAAGGCTTTAGCCGTCTGAAAGTCCTGATGCGCGATAGCGGTTTTGTGTGGCTTCTGATCGCGGTTGGCTGCCTCTATAGTTCGCATACCTTTTACTATGCGTTTTCCACCATTATCTGGAAGGCGCATGGTTTGTCCTCCAGCACGTGCGGCTATCTGTGGGCCACAGGGGTTCTGGCCGAGGTCGCCTTTATGTGGTGGGGTGAAGGTTTGCGGCGTAAGGCTGGCCCGTGGCGAATGCTGATGGCCGGGGGCGTGTTTGCGGTTGTGCGCTGGAGCCTGATGACACTGTCGCCGCCGCTCTGGGCGCTGTATTTGTTGCAGGTACTGCATGCCCTGTCCTTTGCCGCCACCTATCTGGCGGGTCTGGAACTGGTGCATCTGATTGTGCCAAAGGGTTACGAATCTCTGGGCCAGACGGTCAATGCCGCCTATGCCAATGGCCTTTTGATGGGCATGGGCACGCTGGCTTCGGGGGCTGTTTATGGCCTGCTGGAAGCGCGCGGTTACGGATTGATGGCGCTGATTTCGGCCGCAGGTCTGGGCAGTGCCATCTGGCTTTATCGCCACAGGGCGCGCTGGTTAATCTGAGTTACGCGGCATGTCGTACAGCGTAATAACGACATCACCACCATTATAGTTGTGACCCTTAATGGCTGTGAGGGGCTTGGGGCTGATGCCTTTTGCGCGGGCCTCGGCCTGAAAAGCCTTTTCAAAACGTTTTTCGACGAACAGCGGCCGGCCGTCACGCAAGGCGGCGACAGCGCCTTTTGCGTCATCATTTAGCAATTGGGTCTTCGTGCCCATGGCAAAGACAAAGCTGGGTTCAGAATAGCCCAAAATGGCTACGGGGCCGGGTGCAATGCCCTGACGCGGGTCCAGACCTGTGCTTACGAGTGTCTGTTCAAGCTGACGTGACAACCATAAGGGTTTAAGCAGGGACAGTTCGCTGACAAAGCTGAGATGGGTCAGGATACCGGCCGCCAGCAAAAGGGCAAAGCCTGTGCGTTGCCTGTTTCGCAGCAGCATGAAGGCCGCCAAACCGCCAAGCCCCAATGAGGCAAGAGCGACAATCACGACCAGAGGCAAGGCTATGGCCGAGCCATACAGTTTAAAACCCGCCACGGCCAGAACGGATAAAACCAGCCCGCCAATGACTCCTGCGGCGACATTGATGATCTTGGCCCACAATCTGAGGGGCACATCCAGCGACACAGCGCATAGCCAGACCAGAGCGCCCAGCACCGGAAGTGGATAGTGCGGCAGTTTAGTGGGCGATAACTCAAATATAATAAAGGTCGGCAAAAACCACGCGATAGCAAAGCGAATGCCGGCTTCGTGGCGACGCGAAATGGCCGTTTGCAGTGCCCCGCCCAATAAGAAACAGGCTGGAAACAGGGTGACGGGCAAGAGGCCGAGGTGATAACCGGGCCACATGAAATGGCCTTCGGAACCACCAACGATCTTGGGCCCCAGATCCTGACCGATGGCCGTACTCCAAAACGCGCCGTCAGTCGTGACGGTGATGGCAATCGCCCAGGGGCCGCAGATCAGGGCCACGAGTATCAGACCCCAGCCCCAGCTCAGATGCCTGACCCAGCGGATTTTACGGTCCCACCCCCAAAGCGTTAGAAGCGTGGCGGCCAAAACCATAGGGCCGATCGGCCCCTTGATCAGGATCGTGCCGGCCAAAGCCAGCCAGAAAACCAGTTGTGTGCCAAATATTTTTGGTTTTGCGTCATCCTTAGTGAGGTCACGCGTACGCAGGTAAATCTGCGCCAAGGCGGCCATCATCAAGGTGGTCAAACCGCACAGTACGCCATCTGTTTTGGCAATAAAGGCTTCTGTCGACAACAAAAACGTCACGGCGAACATCAGCCCGGCCTTGGTGCCGGTGCGTGTGCCAAAGGCCCTGGAGGCACCCCATGCACAGGCAAAAGCCGCTAAGGCTGCCCCCAGCAGAGAGGGCCAGCGGAAGGCCAGTATATCACGATCCGCCACATCAGAGGTCAGCTTGACCGCCGCGACCTGAAGCCAGTGAATGCCGACCGGCTTTTTGTATCGCGGCACGTCCTGCACGTTGATATTGATATAGTCGTGCGTCTCCATCATCTGTGCAGACGCCTGAATGAAGCGCGACTCATCACGGTCAAGCGGCGGTATCATCATGGCGCAGGGCAGGCCCACCAAAAAGGCCAGCAGGGCAGCGATAAGCGGGCCACGACGGCCTTTGGACACCACGGCCAGCAAGCGGCCCTGCCAGAGATGGAGCATGGATTGGACGTTTGCGCCGGACATCAGACCTCTTGCCGCCCATAAAGCTTGCGGGCGATAGCTATTTACGACCGGGAACAAAGGGGCTAATAAGCGTAAAACCCAATGGGTTTCAAGCCTTTCCCCGCCTCTTAATACGAGCTTTTAATGCCTGTAACTGTCTCTGCCATTGTGCCTGTCTATAACGAAGAAGGTGCCGCCGTACAAGTCGCCAGAGACATAGTGACGGCCTTTTCACCGGTGTTTGGTAAGGAGGGTTTTGAGATTGTTGTGGTCGATGATTGCAGCACGGATGCGACCCACGAGCGGCTGGTGGCGGCGCAGTCAGAACTGCCTAATTTAAGAGTGCTGCGCCATGAATATAATGTCGGCAAAAGCGGCGCGATGCGCACAGGCGTTTTTGCCGCGCGTGGCGCGTTGGTGGTGACGCTGGACGGGGACGGGCAAAATCCGGCCGAAGATGCCGCCCGCATGTTGCAGATACTGGCCGCCGCGCCGGAACAGGTCGGCATGGTGGCCGGGCAGCGCCGCAACCGTCAGGATAAGCTATCAAAAAAATGGGCGTCGCGCTGGGCCAATGGCATCCGCAAAAGTTTGCTGAAGGATGGATCAGACGACACAGGCTGCGGGCTTAAGGCTCTGCGCCGTGAGGTGTTTCTCAGACTGCCCTATTTCGATCAGATGCACCGCTATCTGCCGTCTCTGGTAACACGCGAAGGCTTTGATATTCTGTTTGAAAGTGTGGGGGATCGGCTGCGCACAACCGGACACTCCAAATATACCAATATCGGACGTTTAGCCGTAGCACTTTCCGATCTTCCGGGTGTAATGTGGCTGAACAGGCGTCTGCGCCAACCCGGCAAGGTAAGTGAAAGCTAAGCCCATTAAACGGAATGAGGTGTCAGCATGGCCGACGACCGTGACTTTATTGCGCAGGAGGCGGCGGCGGGTGTATATGACAAAAACCTGCCCATGGCCGGTCACAAAAGGGGGTTCAGCTTGATTACCGCATTTCCTTTATTGGTCATTCCCTTTGTGGTTTACAATATCCTGGCGGCCTTCTCACTGGTCGGCGGCAGCGATCCGCTGGCGGCCTATAATGCGACCACCCAGATCCTGTTTAGTGTGCCCATGCCGTCACAGGGCACGCGCTGGGCCGTCAGCATGGGGGATGTGATATTGCTGGGGTCGCTGATCTGCTTGTTTTTCGAGCTGTTGAAATCGACCAAATCCGACCGGATGGCGATCGTTAATCATTCCCTGTCGATGATTTTGTTTATTCTGTGTCTGGTTGAGTTTCTGCTGTTTCCGGCCTTTGCGACATCGACCTTTTTCCTGCTCAGCTTCATGACGCTCATGGATGTGCTGGCCGGGTTTATCGTGACCGCCATTTCAGCGCGTAAAGATGTCGATTTCGGGCACTAAACCACGCTTAGCCAAACACCGAAAAGATCAGCACAACGGCAAAAATATCAAAGGCGCGAGTGGCGTAACGCGTCCATGAGGCTGGACGTTTTGATGTCGGGGATAAAAACAGCACAGATAGCTCCGTAACAAGAGGAGTCTTTTCTTGTGCAAGGACTGTGCCGTAAAAAACTTGTTAGATTTCAGTCTTAGTAACGCGACCGGGCTGTGGTCTGCGGTCATTGGGCCCGGAATATTCCGACTTGAGATAGGTCGATTTTGCCCGCCCCAGCGTATCTGGGCCGCCGCGCAGACCGCGTTTTTCGCCGCCACTTAAGATTTGCGCAGAATAGGTGACATCTTCGGGTTTGGCTGAGGCACGGCGTTTGCGCGGCCCTTGATTAGGCTCATGCTCAATCACGGGCCCTGCCGGCACGGGCAGGCCTTTCGCGGAGTCTGAAGAAGGGGGCGTTGAACTCATGCGTAATATTTACAGCAAATAAGTTAAAGCACTACAACTATCAGCGTTAATGCCGAAACCGCTTAACTCTTTTTAGCCAGTTGATCCAGTTGGGCCTTCATGGCTTCCATTTGCTGACGCAGTTCACGTACCTGATCATTTTCAGGCGGCGCTGAAGGCTGCGTATCGGCGGCGGGTTTGGCTGTTTCGGCATTCTGATCGGCTGCCGCATTGCTGTGTTGTGTATTGGGTTGCGTATTGGCGAATGAGAAGGGTGAGAACATGCGCATGGCACGGTCAAACATGGCCAGGTTTTGTGTGACCTGCTCATCGAAATAGCCAATGCCGGGTGTGGCACCGAAAGCCGTTGAGAACTGAGAGCGGAACCGTTCCTGCTGCTTGGCAAAACCATCCAGCGACATTTCCAGATAGGTCGGCAGCAGGCTTTGCATGCTGTCGCCATAAAAACCAATCAATTGGCGGAGAAACTGAATCGGCAGAAGGTTTTGTCCACGGCTTTCTTCTTCGAAGATAATCTGCGCCAGCACGCCGCGCGTGATGTCATCACCACTTTTGGCATCAAAGACCACAAAATCCACGCCCTGACGCACCATGTCAGACAGGTTGTCCAGCGTGACATAGGAGCTGGTCGCGGTGTTATACAGGCGCCGGTTCGCATATTTTTTGATGATGACGCGATCGCCTTCGCCGCGTTTAACCCTTGTTTTTGTCTCAGCCATTTCGTGTCTCCTATGCCTCATATAATGTGTGTGCTGACATTTTATTATAATTAGGAGCTTACGCCGAATGTCTGATCACCGCCTTACATAAGCGCTTTTTTGCTTATGCGTAAAGAGGCTGAAGACTATTGTCTTAACGTATTAAAAAGCAAGACTATTTTTATGGTGTCCTGCGCAAAAAGCGATAAATTTATGCTGCGGTCTATTGTGCGCACAAAAAATTGAAGAGATTGTCATCCGGGTGACAAATTAAAGCCGTGACCCCGGGCTCACGATAGGGCACCTATTTGGACATAAATTGAAATCAGTATTCAGGTGGCCAAGGCCTGTCTGTCTTGATTTCACCCCCTATGTACCTTAAGTCCCGATATAATCACGTTTTCCAAAAACCGTACCTGTCCTGTATGCCGTCCCCCAAGGAAGCCCAATATGTCCGTCAATGAAGTTGTTATCGTGTCTGCTGCCCGTACTGCTGTCGGGTCTTTTCTCGGCAGTCTGGGCTCTGTGCCGGCGCATGATCTGGGTGCGCATGCGATCCGGTCTGCGGTTGAACGCGCAGGCCTTGAGCCATCTGATGTCAACGAAGTGATTCTGGGTCAGGTTTTACAGGCGGCGCAAGGTCAGGGCCCGGCCCGTCAGGCCTCAGTTAAGGCCGGTATCCCTTATGATGCCCCGGCCTGGTCGATCAATCAGATCTGCGGATCGGGCTTACGTGCTGTGATTCTGGGCGCGCAGCAGGTGGCGCTTGGTGAGTCGGCCATTGTCGTTGCGGGCGGTCAGGAAAGCATGTCGATGGCAACTCATGCCGCCTATATTCGCGCCGGTCAGAAGATGGGCGATCTGGCTTTGGTCGACACCATGATCAAGGACGGTCTGTGGGACGCTTTCAACAATTATCATATGGGCGTCACGGCGGAAAACATTGCCACTAAGTTCGGCATTTCGCGTGAAGAACAAGATGCGTTCGCCGTGGCCTCGCAAAACAAGGCCGAAGCTGCACAAAAGGCCGGACACTTCGAAGCCGAAATCGCGCCCTATACAATAAAGGGCCGCAAGGGCGACACGGTCGTCGATAAGGATGAATTTATCCGCCACGGCGTCACAATCGACAGCATTTCCGGCTTGCGTCCGGCCTTTGACAAGGCGGGAACCGTCACGGCCGCCAATGCCTCCGGCCTGAATGACGGGGCGGCCACGGTTGTGCTGATGAGCCGGGCTGAGGCCGATAAGCGCGGACTGAAGCCTTTGGCGCGCATCGTGTCTTCCGGCATATCCGGCGTGGATCCGGCCATTATGGGTACAGGGCCTATTCAGGCGACCCTGAAGGCGCTGAAAAAAGCCAACTGGCAGGTCAGTGATCTCGATCGGATCGAAGCCAATGAAGCCTTTGCGGCTCAGGCCATATCGGTTAACCGCGAATTGGGCTGGGATGTGTCAAAGGTCAATGTCAATGGCGGTGCCATTGCGATTGGCCACCCGATCGGGGCATCCGGTGCGCGCATACTGACCACACTTTTGTTTGAAATGCAGCGCTCCGGCGCGAAAAAAGGCCTCGCGACCCTGTGCATTGGTGGCGGTATGGGTGTGGCTATGGCTATTGAGGCCGTAAGCTAAGGCGTTTGGGCGGTCTGCAAATCATCATTTTTGGTGAACGTATTTTAAAAATTTCAGGGAGTTTATAATGGGTAGAGTGGCGTTGGTGACAGGCGGTACGCGCGGTATCGGCAAGGCGATTGTAAAGCGTCTGGTCGATGCCGGTTTAACGGTGGCCGCAGGCTATGCCGGTAACGAAGAGGCCGCTAAAAAAATGGCGGAAGAGTTTGGGGTCACCATCGTCAAGGGAAGCGTCGATAAGTTTGCCGACTGCCAGCGCGCGGTACAGGAGGTCGAAGCCAAGCTGGGGCCCATTGAGGTGCTGGTCAATAATGCCGGTATTACCCGTGACGGCTTCTTTCATAAAATGACCGAAGAGCAATGGCAGGACGTCATCCACACCAATATGGACAGCGTGTTTAATATGACTCGCCAGGTCATTGAGGGCATGCGGGCGCGTAATTATGGCCGCATTATCAATATTTCTTCGATCAATGGTCAAAAAGGTCAGGCCGGACAAACCAACTATTCCGCCGCCAAGGCGGGCATGATCGGCTTTACCAAGGCGCTCGCGATGGAATCTGCGGCCAAGGGCATTACCGTCAATTGCGTGGCACCCGGCTATACCTCAACGGAAATGGTCGCCGCCATACCCCAGCCGGTGCTGGACAAGATTGTGGCCGGGATTCCTGTGGGGCGTTTAGGCACACCCGAAGAAGTCGCGGAAATCTGCGCCTTTCTGGCGTCGGATATGGCGTCTTTCATTACCGGTGCCACCATAGCGGTCAATGGCGGGCAGCATATGCTGTAACTGAGTTTGCGTTTAAAAATCAAAAAGGTGCAGGGCTTTGGGTTCTGCACCTTTTTTTTATCCACATGCCGTTATAAAAGCACTTTGGTGTCTTAAATCCGCCCAAGTCAAAGACTAAAAATCGGGCCAATGAAAATGACCCTGGCACATGTAAGGACTGGTTTTCCCACCCGCGTTTCGGGTGTTCTGGTCATGCTTATCTGTATGCTCAGTGCCGGCATGACCTTGGCCCAGACGCCCCGTTCTCTAAAAGAGGCCATGTTTGGTCAACGCAGCGAGTCGTCGCGCCCGGAAGTGGCGCATTTTTCATCTGAAGATGGCGAAAGCTTTGTGATGGATGAGACCTCCGGCCGTACGCTGGTGCGGTTTGATGGGGATGATGAGGTCTGGCTTTTGACCCCGACGCAAGGGCCTAAGGGCGACATTATTTATAAGAATGATGTCGGCGAGCCCGTCCTGAAGGCCACCCGCTGGGGGGGTATGACCCTGTTCAGCGCCAACCGGCCTATGGGCGATCCGGTCGCCGTTACCGGCAAGGCGGACTCATTTGTGCCCGGACGAATATCGCCTGCCCTGTTGTTTCAAACCCTGGTGCGGGCCAGCCGTCGCGTCAGTCTGGCGCTTGGGCATAATATGATTTTCGACGCGCCCGAAGTCACGCCCGGCGCGGATTTCCTCTATGCCAGCGCCGCCGATCTGACGGCGGATGCCCTGATCCGCGTATCGGCGCTAAAAAGCAAACAAAAGCTTGTGGCCCCTATTCGGTCTGTCGAATTTATCGAAGGCCGCCCGCCCGAAGTCTATATGGATAAGGATGTGCTGGTTTTAAAACTGGATGTGTCACGCGGCGACTGGAGCGGCAGGCCGTCATCCAAGCGCATCAGCAATGTGATCATGGCCTCATTCAGTCGCGGGCAAAGGCGTTAAAATCTGTCCTTAGCCTTGCGCAGTGCGCCGAATTTTGCGGCCTGAGCGGTAAATGTGGCCTCACGCAATGGGTAGGCCAGATACGGATTAGTCGTTTTTTCATGCGCCAGAATGGATGGCACGGTGGCCTCCCCCCGCTCCCGCATGGCTCTGACACGCTCTGCCCGTATGGTTAGGGCCGCGTCAATATCAGCAACTTCACCGCTCAAAGATTCGGCAAAGGCCAGATTAGCCAGCGTATATTCGTGTGCGCTGTAAAGAATTGTGTCATCGGGCAATGCGCTCAGGCGCAACAGGCTGCCCCACATGTCTTCGGGCGTGCCTTCAAACAAACGACCGCAACCTAATGGAAATAACGTGTCGCCGACAAAGGCATGGCCGCCAACGGCGTCATAATAGCCGACGTGGCCGAGTGTATGACCCGTCAGGTCAATGACTTGAAGCGCCGTTTCGCCTAACTGAAACAGATCACCCGCCTTAAGCAGCTGGTCAAGCGGCGCAATACGGGTGACTTCCTGCGGGCCATAGATGACGCAGCCGAGCCGTTTTTTCAGCAGGGCATTGCCGCCGGCATGATCCGGATGCCAGTGGGTATTCAGGATAAAATCAAGCCGCGTCTCACCCAAGGCTGCAAGTCTCGCCAGAATGGCGCGGGGTTCCGGCGCGTCGATGCTGGCGATCAGGCCACTGGCTTCATCCTTCAGAATAAAGCCGTAATTGTCATGAAGGGCCGGAAAGACGTCGATTTTTAGAGCCATCTTAGGATTCGCCCTGATAAGATAAGAAAACTGGCCTATATTCTACAGGTAAGATTGGCATAAGGGAAACCCGTTTGCGGCGTTCAGTCGAAGACCTCAATCGCTTTTATGTGACCCCCGAAGGGGTGGCCGCTAAGCGCCTGATTGACCGCAAGCTGGGTGAGGCCTGGCCGGATGTGCGTGGCATGGATGTGCTGGGGATTGGCTATTGCAGCCCCTATCTGGGTCGTTTTATTGAGGCGCGCCGCGTGCTTTCGGCCATGCCGGCGGCGCAAGGGGCTGAGATATGGCCGGCCGATTTGCGGGTACGCACCACACTGGTCGAAGAAGAGGCCCTGCCGTTTCCGACAGGTCTGTTTGATCGCATACTCATGGTGCATGCCCTTGAGGAATCCCCGGCGCCGCAAACCTTATTGCTGGAGGCGTCACGGCTTTTGTCACCCAATGGCAAGCTGATACTGGGGGTGGCGGCACGTGGCGGCTTCTGGGCGCATGCCGAAAAAACGCCTTTTGGTTATGGTCAGCCCTATAGTCGCATGCAGTTAGAAAATGCGGTGCGCGATGCCGAGCTTGAGCCGCTGGCCTGGTCCTATGCCCTGTATGCGCCGCCCATGCGGTCTTTGCTGCGCTGGTCGGGCGCGCTGGAAAATATTTTGCCGCGAATCTGGCCCTTGACGGGCGGCCTGATCCTGATGGAGGCGGGCAGGCGGCCTTTTGTGGTCAATACCAGCCGGGAACAAAAATCGCTTTTGCAGGAAATTCGCGGCGTTCTGGTGCCGCCCCAGCCGGTGCCGACATCACGCATTCACCACAAGGATCACGAAATCGCGTAAAGCCATAATTCGGGTTTGATCCGCTTTGAATTCTGGGTCATATGGGCGCTATGAAACAGCTCATTCTCATGCGCCACGCCAAGGCGGAAAAAAGCGCCGAATCCGGTGAGGA
Source organism: Asticcacaulis sp. (assembly GCA_049590735.1). GTDB lineage: Bacteria > Pseudomonadota > Alphaproteobacteria > Caulobacterales > Caulobacteraceae > Asticcacaulis. The sequence goes on from JBAWDM010000006.1 coordinate 18,236, forward strand.
TTTTGATCGTGACCTTGAACCGCGTGGCCGCGAAGAAGCACAGGCCGTGGCGCGCGCCCTTAAAGCCTATGGGTTGAAGCCTGATTTTGCGCTGGTATCGGCGGCAGCAAGAACACAGGCAACCTTTGCCGAGGTCTGTCAGATTCTGGGTGAGATACCGGCCCTGGTGCTGGAGGACATGTACAATGCGGACTCGCTGGCCCTGCGTCGTCTGATCGAAACCCACGAAAATGACGGTCAGTGCGTGCTTTTGGTGGCGCATAATCCGGGCGTGCAATATCTGGCGGCGGAATATCTGTTTGAAGGGGCTGCGGGGGCGGACGTCACCGATCGGGTGCGCAGCGGATACCCGACGGCTACGGCCACTGTTTTTGAGATAGATGCCGCCGGACGCCCCATCTATGACGGGCTTTATCTGGCAAAGGATGCGCCTGATCATGTATAGGCTGGCGACCCGCGCCCTGCATATATTGCCGCCCGAAGACGCGCATACCCTGACGATACAGTTATTAAAAGCAGGACTTGGGCCGGTATCGCATCTGGATACGCCTGAGCTGGAGGTCGATGTCGCTTTTGAGGGCGGGATTTTACGCTTTCCCAACTGTATCGGTCTGGCGGCGGGGTTTGACAAAAATGCCGACGTGCCCGTCGCCATGGTGCGGGCCGGTTTCGGCTTTGCGGAATGCGGCACGGTGACGCCTTTGGCGCAGGCCGGCAATCCCAAACCGCGTCTGTTTCGCCTGACGCCGGATCAGGCCGTCATCAATCGCATGGGCTTTAATAATGAAGGCCTTGAGGCGTTTGTGCGCAATATTGAGCCCGTTCAGGCGCGTAAAAACAGACCGGTAGTGGGGCTGAATATCGGTGCCAATAAAGAGGCGGCCGATCGCATGCAGGATTATGTGACGGGGCTCAAACGCCTATGGGGGCTGGGCAGCTATTTTACCGTCAATATATCCTCTCCTAATACGCCGGGCCTACGGGCGCTTCAGGGGGCGTCGCATCTTGATGAATTGCTGGCGCGGCTGGCAGAGACACGCACAGAATTGGTGCGCGTATCGGGTCATAACTATCCGATATTTCTCAAGATTGCGCCCGATCTGAGCGAGGTTGAAATTGAAGATACGGTGGTGGCGGCGCAAACGCACGGGCTGGACGGTCTGATTGTGTCGAATACCACCTTATCGCGTGACGGCCTGACCTCGGCTCTGGCCTCTGAATCGGGTGGCCTGTCAGGTGCGCCCTTGTTTGAGATGTCGACGCGGGCCTTGAGCGTGGCGCATAAGGGGGCCAAGGGTAAGCTTATCCTGATCGGGGCAGGGGGTGTGTCGAACGGTGCGCAGGCCTATGCTAAGATAAGAGCAGGGGCTTCTTTGGTGCAACTCTATTCGGCACTGGTCTATAAGGGTCCGCGACTGGCGGATGAGATACGCCTTGATCTGGTGGCGCGCCTGAAGGCCGATGGTTTTTCGTCGGTATCCGAGGCGGTCGGGGCGGCTTAGGCTTCCAGCTCATTAGCGGTCAGTCGGGCCAGTGCGCAGACAAACAAGGCCCAGATCAGCGAGTTTTGTGATAGGATAAAGCTTTCCGACAGGATGAGCACGCTGAACAGCACCAGAATAAGAACGGAAAAAAAGCCATCCCGGACGCTGGAGAAGCGAAACAGGGCGCAAAAATAACCGGCAGCCAGACAAAGCCCGAACAGCACAACCCCGACCCATCCAAGCTGTATCAGCAGATCGAGCCAGCCATTATGCGCCGAGGGCACACCCCACTGGGTTTCAGCGCGCACAACTGAGGCCGGTATAGAATACGGCGTCCAAAAGGCCTTATAGCCATAGCCCAGCCAGGGATGTTTGTCGGACAGGCGCATCAGCGAAGCCCAGATTTCCGTGCGGCCGGTCAGGGTCGGATCCTTGCCCAGCAGTTTAAAAATGAGGTCTGGTGCCACATAAAAGAGCGTGCCTCCGACAAGGGCGCAGGTGGCGCTAAACCAGATAAACAGAATGCTTAAGACGCCGCCGCGCTGCACGGCAATCAGGGGCGGAAAGGCAAGGGCTGACAACATACAGGCCAGAAGTGAGGTCTTGGATCGTGACAGAACAACCAGTGCAAATATAATGACGGCCTGCGCAATCCAGATCTTACGGCGTTCCGGCGCAATATAGGCGCTGGCGCAGGTGGCGATGAAACCCAGCACCATAATGGCAGCCATCTGGTTTTTTTCATACCACAGGCCCTTCCAGGCTCCGGCATTGATGTCATTATGAATGCCCAGAGACGGGACAAATATACATACAAAATAGGAGCCGAAAGTCAGGAGGGTAAAGCTAAGCGCTATAATCTGCACCAGTTGATCACCGCGATAACGGCTGGCGAGATACAGGCCGAAAAGGGTGGTCAGGGCCACAGCAATGCTGCGGCGGGTACTGACATCGGCCGCTATCGACCAGTAGCTTGAAGCAAAGCACAGGCCGACCAGCATGCCGGTCATGAAAAGCGCCGGCAGAATACGCATCATGCGGGTGATGCGCATGGCTACTAGCAGCAGGGTGACGGCATAGACAGGCAACCAGACCAGACGTAAAATGGCGGAATCTTCGGCCACGGCCGCCAGATCAAGGCTTTGCGGCGCAAAAACCGGCCCGATCAGCGCATTGGAAAAAAGCAGAATGCAAAAGATGGTCAGGGCCACCTCTGTGTAGAATATCCACAGAGATAACACCCCCTTCTGGTCAGTCTTGTCCGGAGGCACGATTGTGCTTAGCCACGCAGTGCGGCGGCCGGAACCTGCGGATGGGGCGGGCATGAGCGCTGACATAGAACCTTGAAATGAACAGGCCGAGATGTGAATAAGATAATCTTAGGTTGAAATTCTCAAAATATCGTCAAGGCGCATGACCTTATACGCAAAAACCATCAAGCCGGTTTGGCTTATCTTGTCACGGACGTGTACCGGCCCTAAGCTGAGGCCTATGTCCCAATTTCAGGATGATCCTATGTCTGCAACCGATAACAGCCCGTCCGCCTCAGAACTGATTACGCAGAGGATTGCCGATCTGGGTGACTGGCGGGGCGAAACGCTTGCGCGTATCCGCAGCCTGATTCAGGCCGAAGACCCCGATGTCACAGAGACATGGAAATGGCGTGGCGTGCCGGTGTGGGAGCGTGACGGCATTATTTGTACCGGCGAATCCTACAAAAAGGTCGTGAAGCTGACCTTCGCCAAGGGGGCGGCACTGACGGATCCGGACGGGCTTTTCAATTCCAGCCTCGACGGCAATGTGCGTCGTGCCATTGATATAGCCGAGGGTGAGGCGATCAACGCAGCGGCCTTCAAGGCGCTTATTCGGCGGGCTATTGTGCTCAATAGCCAAAAGCCCGCCAAAAAGTCAAAGGTTCAGCCAAACACTTAAAACGGCGAATATTTTTCCATCAGAGCCTGTGAGGCCGTGGGAGTTTGCATATTGGTGATGTCACCGCGCCCGCCGTAATCAATACGGGCTTCGGCCAGTTGCGTGTGTTTAATGGTGTTGGTTGAGGACACATCTTCGGGACGGGCAATGCCGGAAACCTTAAGGACGCGGACTTCGCGGTTGGTGCGCACTTCCTGAGTGCCCTGAATAATCAGATTTCCATTGGGCAGGACGCCGGTGACAATGGCGGCAATGGTGACGGAAATTTTTTCCGAGCGCTTGACCGAACCGGCCCCGGTAGAGGCTGAATTGCTGCTGTTGCCCAGCGCCTTGGCCGGGTCATAGGCGCCAGGCAAAATCTTGCCCAGGGTAGATTCCAACCCGAAAAAGGAAGGGGTGGCAGCACTGAAGCTGTTGTCGCGTGAGCGATCCGTGCTGTTGCTGGTCTGGGCGCTGTCGTCAATATCGACCTGCACGGTCAGGATGTCGCCAACGGCGCGGGCGCGCTGATCGTTGAAAAAGGTGCGCGCGCCCGCCCGCCACAGGGAATTGCTGGAGGCCGGAGTCACATTTTGCTGCGGGTTCAATATGGCCTGCTGCTGCGGCACCAGAGCCGCCGGATAGCCCATGCCGGTCAGTTGCGGGCCGTTAATCGTATCGCGCACAGAACCGCAACCGCCTAAAGTCAGCGTGGTGGCTAGCAGGCCTAAGCTAAGGGCAGGGGCGATTTTAAACATGGCGGTGACCTTTTTGTACAAACTCAGTAACGGTAGTTATTTAACGCGAAGACAGCAGCATTTGATTGCGGAACTGGTCGGCTGCGGGGCCGACTACGGCCTGACCGGGTCCGGTGACGACCGCTTCAAACATTTTTTTCGAAGACGGATTTTGAATCTGAATGACATCCCCTATGCCGCCGTCTTTTTGCGCCTGACCGGTCACACTCAGGGTAAGGCCGTTTTGCGACCAGACAACCGACACCATCTCAGACCGTTTAACGACGGTTTGGTTCGCGGCAGGCAGGGTGAAAGCGTGGCTGTCAGACGGGGATTGCGGGGCCACATGGGTGGATTGCGCCACCGAATTGGAACCGGTTTCCACACCGGCAGCGACAATAATACGGCGCAGGCCACGTGAATTGACCCAATAGACTCCGGCGCGCGCCGCAATGGACTGCACATTGGCCGCATCGAGAACGGCGGTATTGGCGTGACGATAACCCAGCACTATATCCGCCGCAGAACCGGCATTATCAAAGACATCGCCAATGGTGATGCGGCCATCGCTGTCAGTGACATTTGATTTTAACACCAGCGTATTGGGCGATGTCTGGGCCATAGCCAGTGCAGGGCTCAGCAGCAGGCTGGCCGCCAGAAGGCCCGCAAAACCGCACAGTAGGGTTTTAATGATTGTCATGCCTCTAGCCTCTGGCCAGCTGGCTGGTGGTTTGCAGCATTTCATCGGCCGTGGTGATGACTTTCGAATTCATCTCATAGGCGCGTTGCGCGACGATCAGGGCGGTGATTTCCGAGACGGCATCGACGTTTGAGGATTCAGTGTAACCCTGCAAAAGCGTACCAAAGCCGACATCACCGGGCGTGGAAATATTCGGCGCACCCGATGCGCCGCTTTCCATAAACAGGTTATCGCCCTGCGCATCCAGTCCGGCTTCGTTATAGAAGCTGGCCAGTTCAAGTTGACCGACTATGGTCGGGCTTGTGGCGCCGGATCCCTTGGTGGCCACCTGAACCTGTCCGGTCTTGGAGATGCTCACATCTGTTGTGCCTTGCGGGATATTGATGCTGGGCTGCACCAGATAGCCGTCAGAGGTGACCAAACGCCCCTGATCATCGACCGAGAAATTGCCGGCGCGCGTATAGGCGGTTTCTCCGGAGGGCAACAGCACCTGAAAATAGCCTTTGCCTTGAATCGACAGGTCGTAATTATTGCCGGTCAGGGTGGGGCTGCCCTGGGTCATGATGCGGTAGACACTGCCGGTCTTCACACCCGAACCGATCTGAATGCCGGTGGGCACAACCGTGCCGGAATCGGAGGACTGCGCGCCCATGCGCTCGATATTCTGATACAGCAGGTCCTGAAACTCGGCCCGCTGCTTTTTGAAGCCGACCGTGTTCATATTGGCAATATTGTTGGAGATGACTTCGACATTCATCTGCTGGGCGGCCATGCCCGTCGTGGCTGTGCGTAAGGCTCTCATGGATTAAACTCCGGTATGCGAGTATGTGGCGACTTCCGGATCGCATGATCCGGCAAGCGCGACTGCGCGTCCGAGCCGTTGCGAGGCAAAGCCTGCGTGGCGCCTGAACGCAAAATAGGAATAGGTGGCGACTTCTGGATCGCATGATCCGGCAAGCGCGACTGCGCGCCCGAGCTGTTGCGAGGTTGAAGACAAATAAATATTCATCATGCCACACGTCCCAGACGCTCAACGGCGCTGCGGTTTAACTGGGCATTCTGTTCCATGAGGCTGGCCAGACTGGAATAGGCACGATTGATGCGCACCAGATTGGTTATCTCAGCCATAGGATTGACGTTGGAGCTTTCGAGAAAGCCTTGACTCAATTGCGCATTCAGGGCCGGAATGGCTGCGGCATTGCTGGTCAGGCTATAGGTGCTGTCGCCGTTTTTCGACAGGTCGCTCATATTGGCGATGCGGACAATATTCAGCTTACCGACCCGCTCGGTCTGGCCTTGCGACATCTGGGTGATGATGCCATCAGCCGATATGGTCGGCGCGCCCTTTTTGGGATCCAGCGTAATGGGGCCGCCATCGCCCTGAACCGTATAGCCCTGCTTGGTCATCAGCGTGCCGTCCGCCGACAGCGTAAAGGCGCCATCACGCGTATAGGCTTCGCCCTTGGGGCCATCGACAACAAAGAAGGTGCCGTCACCATTGAGCGCCAGATCGAGCGGCGCGCCGGTCTGATTCATCGCACCCTGAGTGAAATTGCGACCCACGCCATTATCATAGGCAAAGTTGGCCGGGGTACGGATCGGTGCATTGACGGCCGGGGCTCCGGCCTGGGCATTTACCAGCAATTCTTCGAATTTATAGCCCGTTGTGTTCATATTGGCGAGGTTATTGGCGCTGATGTCCAATTCTCGGCGCAGGGTGATCTGACGCGACAAGGCGATGTAGGCGGTATTATCCATGTGCGCGGCTCCTGAATTAGAGGTGTATCTTCAAGGACTTGAGGCTAAGACCGGGGCGTTTTACCGACGCGGCGTTAACCATAATTTCAAAGGGATGCAAGTCGTGTGCCAGTTGGGAATATCGTGCTTTTTTAAGCTTAATGGCTTGTCTCATAAGGAAAACTTGGCAAAAGCCTCCGAATCTGCCCAGATCAGCAGGCGGCAAAAAATGCCGGTCTTTACCGCGATGGAAAACGGATCGTTAACCATGTTCAGCGATAGTGACCATCAGATGCCATATCGGCAGTCAGGATTTAAGCGCGTCATGCCCTGGCAAGGATAATATTATCCTTGCGGCATGTGCTGAGTGGGTGGGCAGTTTGGCCAAGAAAGAAAAGAAACCTAAGGACGCAGACGCCCCGCCCGTGGATGGTGAGGAGGGCGAAGGCGAAGCCGCGCCGGCCAAAAAGAAATTTCCCATGCTGATCGTGATTATTGCGGCGGCGGTTGTTTTGCTGGGCGGCGGCGGAGCTGCGGCCTGGTTCCTGTTTCTGGCACCCAAACCTGCCGCCGATGCGCATGGCGATGCCAAGGCGGATGCGCATGGCAAGGAGAAGGCGGACGGGCATGGCAAGGAAGATAAGAAAAAAGACGCCAAAAAAGAAGGTGAACATGGCGGTGGTGATGCTAAGGTCGACCCGGCCACCCAGCCTGTGACCTCAGAGGGGCCCAACGGCACCACCTATCTGACCCTGCCCAATATGGTCGCCAATATCCAGTCGCCGGACGGACGGGCCTCCTATCTGAAGCTTAAACTGACCTTTGAATGTCCCGACACGGATACGGTGGAGGCCATGACCGAAAACATGCCGCGCATCAATGATGTGCTGCAGGGCTTTATTCGCGAATTGCGTCCGGAAGATCTGGCGGGTTCTCAGGGTAATTTCCAGTTGCGGCTGGAAATTCTGAGGCGCATCAATCTGGTTCTGGCGCCGCATAAGATCAATGCCGTGCTCATCGAAGAAATGCTGGTGACCTGATGGCCGAAGAAGTCGATCAGGAAGCCATGATGGCCGCTTGGGAAGCCGAGCTGGCGGCCGAAGCAGATACTACCACCAGTGCGGCCGGCGGCGGTGATCTGGCGGCTGAGTGGGAGGCTATGGTCGGTGGTGGCGGCGAAATGGGCGAGCGGTTCAACATGCCCGCCGGTGCCGAACGCATCCTGAATCAGGACGAAATCGATAGCCTGCTGGGCTTTGATCTGTCCGAAGACGATTATAATGAACGCTCAGGCATTCGGGCGATCATCAATTCGGCCATGGTGTCCTATGAACGCCTGCCGATGCTTGAAATCGTTTTCGACCGGCTGGTGCGACTGATGACCACCTCCCTGCGTAATTTTACCTCGGACAATGTCGAGGTATCGCTGGATAATATTTCGTCGATCCGCTTTGGCGACTATCTGAACTCCATTCCGCTACCGGCGATTCTGGCGGTTTTTCGCGCTGAAGAACTGGATAATTACGGTCTTCTGACCGTCGATTCCAATCTCATCTATTCGATTGTCGATGTGTTGCTGGGAGGGCGGCGCGGCACGGCGGCGCTGCGGATTGAAGGGCGTCCCTATACCACGATCGAACGTGTGCTGGTGCAGCGCATGGTCGAGGTGATCCTGAATGACGCCAAGGCTGCTTTTGAGCCGTTAACGCCGGTCAGTTTCAATTTGGATCGTCTGGAAACCAATCCGCGCTTTGCCGCCATTGCGCGTCCTGCCAATGCCGCCATTCTGGTCAAGCTGCGCATCGACATGGAAGATCGCGGCGGGCGGGTTGAGCTTTTGCTGCCCTATGCCACGCTTGAGCCCATTCGCAAAATGCTGCTGCAGCAATTTATGGGTGAAAAGTTCGGCCGCGACAATATCTGGGAAAGCCACCTGGCGACCGAGCTGTGGACGACCCAGGTGGAGGTGCGGGCGGTGCTGGATGAACAGCAATTGCCTTTGTCGCGTGTGCTGGACCTGAAGCTGGGCGAAACCATCATGCTCAACGCGACATCGGACTCGCCTGTGCATTTGAAGTGCGGCGCCATTCCCCTGACGACGGGTCGCATGGGCCGTAAGGGTCATTCCATTGCGGTGCGGGTGGATACGCCCCTGAGCAAGGCGACGCGGCGCAAGCTGGCGCAGGCGCAGAAAAAATAAGCCCATGAACATGACCAATCTTATCATGGATGTGATCTTGATGGGCCTTCTGGTTGCGGCCCTGTTGTTTGGCATGCGCCTCGATAAGCGCCTGAAGGCCCTGCGTGCCGCTCATGAGGGCTTTGCCAAGGCCGTGCATGAACTGGATGATGCGGCCATTCGCGCCCATGGCTCGCTTCAGGCCTTGCGGGCCAATGCCGATGAATCGCAGGACTTGCTACATGGCCGTATTCTGGCCGCGCGTGAGGTTCAGCAAAAGCTGGATGTGCAACTGGCCCGAGCCGAACGGATGCAAAAAGAGCTGGATCGCGGGCTGATTACCTATGCGGCGGCGCGTCCGCAGCCTGAGCCTGTCCGATCCGAACCGGCTAAGCCTGCAGAAGCAACCGAATCTATCCGTCCGGCGCATTATACCGCATCAGTCAAAGCCAATCCTGTCAGGCCTGCGCCCTTGGGTCGGCCACGTGATCCGTTTGCGCGGGATGTGGTGTCGGCCCCTCTGCATGCGGCAGACCCGCGCGCGCCAATGAGCCGCCTGCCCGATATTGTGCCCGAAGATGAGACCGAGATCATGGACAAGGTGCAAATATCCGAGTTGGTTGTGGCCAATCTCAATGAAATGATCCGCACGCTTAACCTGCCTACGCGGCGGCCTGAGTCACTCGAAGATGAGCTTTTCGGTGACGAACAGACACGCCGGGCGCGACCTCAACAGACCAAGAGATAAGATCAGATGGCCATGCCCCGCATTTTGCCGCTCGTTGCTGTCGCAGCCGCCGGTGTCCTCGCCATGAAGGCGATTACCAGTCTGGATCTGGTGCCCGGCGCTTTTCAGGCCGCAGAGGCTATGGCGGCCGATGTCAAAAAGGCTGTGGCGAAACCGGAGCCTAAAAAAACGGGTCCCAAAGGCGAAGTGTCAAAGAGCGACGATCCTACGGAAAGCTATAATGCCGATCCGGTTCTTTTAGCGGCGAACACGGCAAAAGGGGGGGAAACAAGCCAGCCCCTGACGCCCATATGTGCCACCAGTGTCGATCAACTGGCCAAGCAGGCGGGCATTTCACCCAATGAATTGAATATCTTGCAAAGTTTGGGTAAGCGCCGCACCGAACTGGATGAGCGCGAAAAACAGATCAATGCCCGTGCGCAATTGATTGAAGCGACGGACGCCAAGCTGGATGCCCGCATCACCCAACTCAGTGATCTGAAAAACCAGATTCAGGCGCTTCTGGATCAGGCCACCAAGGTTCAGGATGAGGATTCCAATCGCCTGGTGGCCGTCTATACCGCTATGAAGCCCAAGGATGCGGCGGCTGTTTTTGCCACGATGAGCGATGATGTGCGCCTGCCGATTGCCGCCAAGATGAAGGATCGGGCTCTGGCGGCTATTTTGGGGGCCATGCAGCCAGCCGAAGCCCGCGACCTGACCGAAAAACTGGCCAAACGTATGCAGCGCACGGATGGTCTGCAACAGCAACTCAACAAGGCCACAACCGGCGGGGCGGCTCAGGCGGGTTCAGCCTCCGCAGCCGTCAAGCCCACGCCGGCAAAAGCCTGACGGGGCGGGCGCCGACCTGAAATCCTCTGATCGCTGAGGGTTATTTCAGGATTTGCGCGCTTTTTACGTTTGGTAATCGCCAACACAATGAACATTTTTTAGATTGTTCATTGATTTTACATAAGTTTTTTTGTGACTTCGTTAACCAAGCCGAAACCCGTTTCAGGCGAAATTAGGGGTTCATGAGCCATGCCCGAAATCCGTCTGCGAAAACCGCTGCGACCGCCTCTGCTGAGCGGGCACTGGATCGTGCGCGTCAGTTGCTTGGCAAACCTGCGCCCGGGCCTGTTTTTTCCTTAAAAAAGGCGATGCGCACCACGGCCATTGTCGTGGCGACTGTCTCCGTCGGCATGGCCAGTCTGGCGCTGGGCGATACCATGCCCCATGCCCAGATCGCGCCGCGTTCGGATATTGATATCCGTGTCGGCCGTAATGCGCAGTCCGGCCGGATTGAAATCTATGGCTCTGTCGGGTCGCGCGCTTCGGTCAGACGTGAAAAAGATCAGGTGGTCATCCGTCTGCCCGGACAGAAAACGCCGGATCTGGGCGATATTCGCGCCAACCCGCCGATTGGCATAGCGGATGTTGAAATTAAGCAGGACGACCGCGCCAGTGAGTTATGGCTCAAGGTCAATAATGGCTTTGAAAGCCGCTTTGGACGGGCCGATGGCGCGGTCTATGTTCAGATTGATCCCAGCGCAAATCAGGCGGCGGAGTCCAAAAAGACAGGCGCGATAGCGGTTAATCTCCAGACTCTTCTGGGTGGTGAGAAAATCGGCAACACGCAACAGGCCGCCAGGGTGCCGGTTGTGGCGCTTCAGGTGGCCGATGCCTTTGGTGCACGCGACATCAGTTTTCCGTTCGCAGGGCCCGTGGCGGCGGCGGTTTTCCGGCGTGGCGATTCCATATGGGTGGTGTTTGACACGGAGGTCGATCTGCGACTGCCGCCGGAGTTGAAGGACGGCAAGATCATTCAGAATGCGCAATGGACGCACAATGACGGGTTCACCGCCCTGCGTTTGACGGCTTCGACCGTGGGTTCAGTCTCTGTGGCCAATGACGGGCTGATTTGGCGCGTGCGTCTGGGTGGCAAGCCATTGCAGGACAAGGTGGCCGAAGCCGATGTGGTGCGCGATGACTCCACAGGTGTGACGGGGCTCAACATCAATCTGGCCGGGGCCTCACGCATTGCCTGGATACGTGATCCCGTTGTGGGTGACCGCATGGCGGTTATACCGGCCCGCGCGCCGGTCAAAAGCCTTGTGCGGACACGCACCTTGCTTGAGGCTACGCTCGCCTCTACGGCACAGGGCGCGGCGATTTATCATATGGCTCCGGACGTCAAGGTCGCCGTGGAAGGTGATCTGGTGCTGGTTTCCCGGCCTCAGGGCCTGACCCTGTCATCGCCGGATAAGACGGGCGGTAATTCGGATATGCGGTTGGCCTATAAGAATGCGCTCTATCCGGCCATGATCAATCCGGACTGGGCCGCCACGCCACAGGAAGGTTTTCTGAGCCGCTATAATGCCTTGCAGGCCGCCGCCGCCGATGAGGCGCAGTTGGGAGCCACGGCCACCAGCAAGGCCCGTTTGTCTCTGGCGCGCTTTCTGGTCGGGCAGGGGCTGAGCTATGAAGCGCAGGGCGTCCTTGATCTGCTGGCCAAAAATAGCCCGCGCACCCTCGAAGACCCGCAGGTGCGGGGTTTGCGGGTTGTGGCGCGCATGTTGTCAGGTCGTTATAGCAGCGCTGAGTCCGATCTGGCCTCGCCGCAACTGGCCAATGATCCGGCCACACGCCTGTGGGCCGCTTATGCAGAAAGGCAAAATGGCCATCATGCCGATGCCGTCAAGGATTTCAAGGCGGGCCTTAAGGCGCTGGATCAGTTTTCGCCCGAATGGCGGGCGCGTCTGGCCACGGCCTATGCGACGTCTGCGCTGGATCAGAAAGACCTGAAAACGGCCGAAACCATGATTCAGTATGCTATTGCGCAGGCGCCGACCTCGCTGGACAAGCTGGCGGCCTATCTGGTGGATGCGCGCATTATTGAGGCCCAAGGCGACACCTATCGCGCCCTCAAGGTCTATCAGGCCGTGGCACGCGCCTCCGATGACAGTATTGCGGCACCGGCGGCCATGCAGGCGGCTATGATCAAATACCAGATGAAGGATGCCGATGCGGCGGCGACATTACAGGCGCTGGACAATCTGCGCTTTCGCTGGCGCGGTGATGATACCGAACTCCAGCTTATCAGCAATATGGGCCAAATCTATCTGAGTGAAGGCCGGTACCGCGAGGCTCTGGTTGTCCTAAAAGGAGGAGGCAGCAGCTTTATGAATCAGCCGCAGGCCATTCAGATTCAAACCTCGCTCAATCAGGCCTTTCGCGGCCTGTTTCTGGGCGGCATGGCCGATGGCCTTCAGCCGGTAGAAGCTCTGGGGCTGTTCAATGATTTCAAGGATCTGACGCCGATCGGGTCGGATGGTGATGAGATGGTGCGCCGGATTGTGCGGCGTCTGGTTGATGTTGACCTGCTGGATCAGGCGGCCGATCTGTTGGAGTATCAGATCAATAACCGGCTGGATGGCGTGGCCAAATCCTCCGTGGCGGCCGATCTGGCGGCTATTTACCTGATGGATCATAATCCGCAAAAGGCGCTTCAGGCCCTATGGAATACGCGCACCACCCTGCTGCCGCGCTCGGTTATGGCCGAACGCAGAGTGCTGGAAGCCCGCGCCCTGACCGAATTGAATGAGCCGGACAAGGCGCTGGATGTATTGGGCAAGGATGTATCGCCTGAGGCCAATGAGGTGCGCGCCGACATATACTGGCTGAAAAAGGACTATGTTCATGTGGGGCCATTGCTGGAAAAAGAGCTGGGCGATCGTTGGAAGAACCCCAGCCCCCTGACGCCGGCGGATGAAAGCCGGTTATTGCGCGCGGCGGTGGCCTATAGCCTGCAAAAAGATCAGGCCTCTCT
>JBAWDM010000007.1:0-4435 GCA_049590735.1 Asticcacaulis sp.
GGCTAGCACTTCAAACGGCTCTATGTCGGATACCGGACGCCTACCAATGCCATCTTCGAGTTGTGAGGCGAACCACCGCGCCTTTGCAAGGGTTGCGCCTGCCAACCCGTCGCGTTGCATCTTCTCTAAAAATTCATCCGCCAAACTTTTAAAGGTGTTGTCAGCGGCAATTGAGGCGGCGACAGCCTTACGCTTTTTGTCGGCATTTGGGTTCACACCTTCGGCCAAGAGCTTTTTTGCCTGCTCACGGCCTTCTCTGGCGTCCTTAAGGCCGGTGGTGGGATAGGTGCCGAGTGACAATTGGCCTTCAGTGCCATTGAACCTATATTTGAGCCGCCATAACTTACCGCCCGAAGGTTTCACGATTAAAAACAAACCGCCTTCATCATGAAGCTTGTACTGTTTGGCCTGAGCCTTGGCATTTCTAATTGTAGCGTCTGATAGGGTCATGGGGGTCACTTTCTAGATCAGAAATAATGTGACCCCCAACGTGACCCCCAAAAGTCGCGGATATGACCGGACAAAAGCGGACGCACATGAACGCCATGCCCGCTAAATACCATATTTTTAAGGGATTTTCAATCAAATCCGGACATTGCCGGATAACCTAATGGTGCCCAGGAAAGGACTCGAACCTTCACGGCCGTTAAGCCACTGGCACCTGAAGCCAGCGCGTCTACCAATTCCGCCACCTGGGCACTATTCTTAGGTGGTAGTCCTCACCGTTGCCAGTGAAGGCGGCGACCTATAGGGGGAAATATTTCTGCGGTCAACGCTTTTGATGACAGTTTTCACAAAAGTTTTGCCGCACTGCCCTTAATTGATTGCGTCGCTAAAAACCATGCGTTATCGAGAGGTTCGCGCAGAAGTGAGCCCTTGGGCTGCCCTTATGCGTTTCAGCAGATATAGGAATTAGGATCATGGCGCAGCTTGTCACGGTTTTCGGCGGTTCAGGTTTCCTCGGCAAACAGGTTTTACGTGTTTTGGCCCGTCAGGGCTGGCGTATCCGGGTCGCCGTCAACAAAGCGACTGAGGCCTATGACCTGAAGCTGATGGGGGATGTCGGCCAAATTCAGGTCGTGCGCTGCGATGTGCGCAAAGAAGACGAGATTGTCCGTGCGCTGGACGGGGCCTCGGCCTGCGTGAATCTGGTGGGCATACTGTATCAGACCATGGGTGTCACCTTTGATGCCATGCACCGTCAGGCGGCGGAATGGATGGCCGATAGCTGTAAGGCGCGCGGCATCCGTGATTTTGTGCAGGTTTCGGCCCTGGGCGCCGACCCGCAATCCCCATCCGTCTATGCCGCCACTAAGGCCGAGGCTGAGGCCGCCGTACGCAGCCGCATCCCCACGGCGGTAATTATCCGCCCAAGCCTCATGTTTGGCCCGCAGGATGGCTTCTTTACGTCGCTGGCCGGTCAGGTAAAGCTGTTTCCGGTTATGCCGTCGATTGATGGCGGCCAGACAAAGTTCCAGCCGGTCTATGTTGGCGATGTCGCGACCAGCATCGGGCGCGTGCTTGGCAATGCAGACGCCTATGGCAAGGTCTATGAACTGGGTGGCCCCGAAGTATTCAGCTTTAACGAACTGGTGAACTATGTCGCGGCTGAGGTCATGCAGCCGCGCCCGCTTGTGCCCTTGCCGGTCTTTGCGGCCAATCTGATCGGCATGGTCGGTAATGTTCAGGGCTGGGCCAAGGCGATCCTGCCGATCATCCCAGCACCGCTTCTCACCACGGATCAGGTCAAGCTTTTGGGTGTTGATAATGTCGTAAGCCCGGGCGCATTAGGTCTTAAGGACCTGGGCATTGCACCGGTGGCGGTGGAATCGATTGTGCCGACCTATCTGTGGCGCTTCCGCAAGAACGGCCAGTTCGCCGTCGCGACTCAAAGCTAAGCAAACGGAATAATGTCGGCCAACTGGTCTTGCGCTACCGCATGTTGGCACCATCTGGCCGTCAGCCCGTGTTGCAGCCGCACCCAGTCCTCAACCATAGTGGCCTGCTGCTCATAGCCATAATCAGCATAGGCCTTGCCGGCCTCAAGTCGATAGCGATACCGGCCGCGTTCCCTGATGATATAGCGCCAAAGAGTCATGCCGTTTTGGTATTGCCACACATGCACCAGTTCATGACACAGAACGGATAAGGCAACCGGGTATTGGCTAAGATTATCCGGCAGACCCGGCCAGAACAGGTTTTGCCCCCGCACGACAATCTGCGGCCCGCGCCCGATCAAACGTGCCAGCCATGACACAGGATGGTGTTTTGGCACCAGACAGACATCACAGCCGTTCAGGGCCTTAAGGAGGCCTGCCGGTATGGCTGCCCGTTCCGCCAGAGACAGAGGTCTCATGCGGTGATATTGGCGCCCAGACCATTCATCATGGCCACAAAGGTGGGAAAGCTGGTGGCAATCATGCCGGGTTCATCCACCGAAATCGGCTTTTGCGCCACAAGACCCAGCACCAGATGCGACATGGCAATGCGGTGATCGCCGCGCGTGGTGATAGTGGCATCGCCCTGAATGGCTGCACCGCCTATCACAATCATGCCTTCGGGTTCTTCGACGACATCCACGCCGCAGGCCTTCAGGCCATTGGCCGTCAGCGCGATACGATCAGATTCCTTCACGCGCATCTCGCCGATGCCGCGCATAATGGTCTGACCCTGCGCCGTAGCCGCCGCCACCGCCAGAATCGGATATTCATCAATCATGGCCGGTGCGCGGTCTTCGGGAACAGTGACGCCGGTAAGCCTGGAATAGCGCGCCGTAATGTCGCCCACCGGCTCGCCGCCTTCGTCGCGCATATTGTTGATGGTCAGGTCTGCCCCCATCTCGATCAGAGTGGTGAACAGGCCGGTGCGCAAGTCATTGAGCATAACGCCTAAGACCGTGACTTCGGAACCCGGTGTAATGATGCCTGCGACCAAAGGAAAGGCCGCCGATGACGGATCACCCGGTACGCTGATATGGGTGCCCGTTAGCTTTTGTCCGCCGCGCACCTTAATGTGGCGGCCGTCGGCTTCGTCACTGACGTCGACAACCGCACCAAAGCCACGCAACATGCGTTCGGTGTGGTCGCGGGTCTTTTCCGGCTCAATCACCTCGGTGACGCCATCGACCCGCAATCCGGCCAGCAGGACAGCCGACTTGACCTGCGCCGAAGCCATGGGCAGGCGATAGGAAATGGCTTTGAGATTGCCGCCCTTCATAGTCAGGGGCAAACGCCCCTTATCGCGGCACATATAGGTCACGCCCATTGCCGCCAGAGGATCGAGCACGCGGCCCATGGGACGCTTCACTAAGGAATGGTCGCCGGTATAGGTGGTGGTGATCGGAAACGCCCCGGCCGCCCCCATAATCAGCCGCACGCCTGTGCCGGCATTGCCGCAGTCAATCACCTGATCCGGCTCCTCAAAACCGCCCTTGCCTTCGATCGTCCAGACATCGCCGTTTTTCTCGATTTTGGCGCCAAAGGCGATCATCGCGTCCTTGGTGGCCAGCACATCATCGCCTTCCAGCAAGCCGGTGACCGTCGTGGTGCCGTGGGCCAGGGCGCCAAAGATCATCGAGCGGTGTGAAACCGACTTGTCGCCGGGGGCGCGAACCACGCCTTTCAGGGCGGTGGCTGGGTTTGAGGTGAGCGTCTGGGTCACGAAAACTCTCTGAGGTCGTAAAAAGGGAGGCCTGAATCTAAAAAAAGTAAGATCAGGCGCAAAAGGGGTTTTGACAGGAGGCTTATCTAGTGGCATGGGAGCCAACGCAACAGATTTTTTTCTGTCAGAAACCATACAAAAGGACGTCTCGTGGCTGATCCTGCCTTAGGCACCAAACAAACCTGCCCCAACTGTACGGCAAAATTCTACGATCTCAACAAACATCCGGCCCATTGCCCGCGCTGTGACTTTGAGTTCGATCAGGAAGAAGTCGTTCGCACGCGCCGTTCGCGCGTCCGCACCTCACCTGCCGACTATGAAGATACGGACGACGAATCCGAAGAAAAGCCAAAGACCAAAATCGTCTCGGAAGATGATGACGATGAGGACGAAGAGCCCGAAGTCGCCACCCCTGAGATTGATCAGGTCGTGGCTGACGATTCGCTGATCGTCGATGAGGACGAAGACCTCGATCCGGCCGATCCCGCCCGCGTAGGCACCCCGGACACGGTCGATATGGACATCGAAGATCCTGACGGCGTTGACGACAGCGACGACGATGATGATGTGCCCTTCCTCGAAGACGATGATGACAGCGATTTCGATGATGAGATTGACGGTCTTCCCGGCGAAAACGACAAGGACGACAACTAAACAAAAGGCCGCTGGATGATCCGGCGGCCTTTTTTATGCCCCGCAGCGTGTCTGATTTGGCCTGTCGCAAAAAAAGCAAAAAAGTTTGCGAAAAGGGCTTGCACGATGCGACACCCTGAAC
>JBAWDM010000008.1:0-6174 GCA_049590735.1 Asticcacaulis sp.
CCCCTGCTGTGTCGGGCAGTTCGCAAACCGCCGGCATGAGCGCACCGGGTTTTCAGGATGCCGCCCGCGGTGCCGAAGAACGCGCGCAGGCCCTCAGCAAAAGCGCTGGTATGGCACCGCCGCCCGCCTCAGCCGGTGCGGATATTGCAACACGTCCGCAAGGCCTTGAGTCAGGCACACATGCGCAATCCATAGCCGGCAAACGGAATATCCTGCCGGAACTGGCGTCCGAAAAGCGGGTTCAGGGCTCGGACAAGTCCGCCTCCGTGGCACCAAAGCTGACCAAGGGTCTGGAGCAGATGCATCAGGCGCAGACGGTCACCGAGATCGTGCGCGAGCAGTCCGACTATTATCACGCCACCAAGACGGCCATTTTTAATGCCCTGCTGAACACGATTGATCTCAGCCAACTCGCTTCGCTGGATCATAAGGCCGCCTCCGAAGAAATCCGCGATATTGTCGCCGAACTGGTGGCCATCAAAAATGTCTCCATGTCGGTGGCCGAACAGGACAATCTGGTTCAGGACATCATCAATGATGTGCTGGGTTATGGGCCGCTTGAGCCGCTTCTGGCGCGCGATGACATTGCCGATATCATGGTCAATGGTGCCACCCGTGTCTTTATCGAAGTTGGCGGCAAGGTGCAGCTTACGAATGTCCGCTTTCGCGATAACCAACAATTGATGAATATCTGCCAGCGCATCGTCTCTCAGGTCGGACGCCGCGTTGACGAAAGTTCACCCGTATGTGACGCCCGTTTGCCGGATGGCTCGCGTGTCAACGTCATTGCGCCGCCTCTGGCGCTGGACGGCCCCACCCTCACCATCCGGAAGTTTAAAAAAGACAAGCTGACCATGCGCAATCTGGTCGAGTTCGGCTCGATCAGTCCCGAAGGCGCGCGCGTTCTGGGCGTCATCGGCGCGTCACGCTGTAATGTGCTGATTTCCGGCGGTACGGGTTCGGGCAAGACCACGCTTTTGAACACACTGACCGCCTTTATCGACCCGACAGAGCGCGTCATCACCTGCGAAGACGCCGCCGAACTGCAACTTCAGCAACCGCATGTGGTGCGCCTTGAAACCCGCCCGCCCAATCTCGAAGGTCAGGGCACCATCACCATGCGCGATCTGGTGAAAAACTGTCTGCGTATGCGCCCTGAGCGTATTATTGTCGGCGAAGTCCGTGGCCCTGAGGCCTTCGATCTGTTGCAGGCGATGAATACCGGCCACGATGGCTCTATGGGCACGCTGCACGCCAACTCACCACGCGAAGCCGTGTCGCGCCTTGAATCCATGATCACTATGGGCGGCTATGGCCTGCCATCGCGGACGATTCGTGAAATGATCGTCGGTTCCATCGATATTATCGTTCAGGCCGCCCGCCTGCGCGATGGCTCACGCCGCATTACCCATGTCACCGAAGTCTTAGGCCTCGAAGGCGATGTCATCGTCACGCAGGATCTGTTTGTTTATGAAATGGATGGCGAAGACAAGCAGGGTAAGATTATCGGCAAGCACCGTTCCACCGGCATTGGCCGCCCGCGTTTCTGGGACCGCGCCAAATATTACGGCCTTGAGCGCGAACTGGCGGAGGCTCTGGATGCCAGTGAATAAATCAAGGCCAGTAAAATCACGGCCGGCAAATTCAGGAGCGGAGAATTTTTCATGCTCATGACCTTGCTCATTGCTTTTCTGGGCTTTGTGATTATCGCCAGTGTCGGTTTTGCCTTCACCGGCGGCGGCGGTTCCGCAGCCCTGACCAAACGCACCGAAACCATCGGTATGGGCACCAGTGTGCGCTCAAAAAGCCGGCAAAAAAACGCCGCCAAGACCCCCGAAGAACGCCGCAAGCAGATCACCGATCAACTGCTCGAGGCCGATAAGCGCGAACGCAAGGCGCGGCTGACGCTGCGGGCGCGCATGATGCATGCCGGCCTGACGCCCAATGTGCAGCAGTTCTGGATCTACAGCCTTATTTTCGGCGCGGTGGTCTTTTTCATCCCGCTTGTCCTGCTTGGCCAGATGAGCTTTCTGATACGTCTGCTGGTTGCCCTGGGGGCCGCCGCCGTTGCAGGCTATGGCGCGCCGCGCTGGGTGCTTGGCTTTATGGCGGCCGGACGCATCAAAAAATTCACGCAGGAATTCCCAAATGCCATGGATATTATTGTCCGCGGCATTAAATCCGGCCTGCCGGTCAATGATGGCCTGAAGCTGGTCGCCAAGGAATGCGCCGTGCCGCTGGGGCCTGAGTTTCAGCGTCTGGTCGAAAATGTCGGCATCGGCATGTCGCTGGAAACCGCGCTTGAAAAAATGAGTGAGCGCATACCGGCGCCTGAACTGCGCTTTTTTACCATTGTCATCGCCATTCAGTCCAAGACGGGCGGCAATCTGTCCGAAGCGCTCGGCAATCTGTCCTCCGTGTTGCGCGCCCGGAAGATGATGCGCGAAAAGATCAAGGCCCTGTCCTCAGAAGCCATCGCCTCCGCCTCCATCATCGGCGTTTTGCCACCGGGCGTCGGCACCATGATCGCCATTACCCGTCCGGAATATATCAGCATCATGTTCACCGATGTCCGCGGTCAGCTTATGCTGCTGGGTGGAGCCTTCTGGATGTTCTGCGGCATTATGATGATGCGCAAAATGATCAACTTCAAATTCTAGGAAAGGCACGCTCATGGCAGACTTCGCGGCCTTTATAATGAACCCCAATAATCTGATCGCAGGCCTTGTGGCCTTGCTGGTCTTTTTCACCATTGTGACTCTGGGGCAAAGCCTGACCTCAGGCAGTCAGCTTGAAAAACGCATGAAGGCCGTGGCGACGCGCCGCGAAGAACTGCGCCGCCTGTCACGCCAGCATGTGGCCAAGGAAGGCGGGGGTGGATTGCGCCACACCGACACCAGTCCCTATCGCGCGCTGGTCGAAAAACTGAATCTGAGGAAATTGCTGGAAGACCCCAAGGTGGTCGATAATCTGGCCATGGCCGGTTATCGCGGGCCAAAGCCGGTTTCGACCTTTTACTTTTTCCGGCTGGCCATGCCCTTTGTCTTCGGCCTGATTGCCTTCTTTGAAGTCTTCATCGTCGGCGTTGGCCATTTTTCCATGCAGATCAAGCTTTTGATCACAGTTGCCGCCTTTGTCGCCGGTTATTATGCGCCCAATATCTACATCACCAATCTGGCCAATAAGCGGCGCACCTCGATCATGCAGGCCTTCCCCGATTCGCTGGATCTGCTGCTGATCTCGGTCGAGGCCGGCATGTCTATCGAAATGGCCCTGCAAAAGGTTGCATCTGAGATGGGCCCGTCCTCTATTGAGCTGGCCGAAGAACTGACCCTGCTGGTAGCCGAACTGTCTTACCTGCCCGAACGGCGTCAGGCCTATGACGGTCTGGCCCGGCGGACAAACCATCCCGGCATCAAGGCGGTCTGTACCGCCATGGTGCAGGCCGAGAAATACGGCACGCCTCTGGGTACCGCCCTGCGCGTCATGGCCAAGGAAAACCGCGAAATGCGCCTGTCGGCGGCTGAGAAAAAGGCCGCCGCCCTGCCCGCGCAACTGACCGTGCCAATGATCGTCTTTTTCCTGCCGGTTCTGTTTGTCGTGATCCTTGGGCCGGTCGGCCTGCGCCTTGGCGACATGCAGAAAAAGGATTCCAGCACACCGATCGTCAATGTGCATCCGACGGAGAAAAAGGGACGCTAAGCGTCCGGGCATGACGGAGGTCAGATGTTAAGCCTTAACCGCTTCCTCTTACGCTTATCCATCCTGATCGCAACCCTAAGCCCTGTTGCCCTGCCGGTCGCTGCGGCGGAAATCCTGACGCTGCAAGCCGGCACAATCCGCTATCTGGTTGATCCCGCCACTTTAAAAATTGACGCCCAGCCGGATGAGGGGCCTGTGATCCAAGTCATGCCGGCGCTCTATAGCCCTGAAACGACCGCACCCGTTAAGGATGATGCAGGCTGGCATTGGGTCAGTGCGGATGGCCAATCCATAACTTTATCGCCTGAGGGCAATGCCCTGCATCTGACGATAAAGGCCCCAAACGACTCAAAACTGGACTGGGCCTTACCTGCGGCCAGCACAGGCACATGGCTTATACCTGACGGCGAAGGCATGGCCTTTAAGGCCGATGACGCCTTCTGGCAGAGCGCCTATCATCACCGGCATTGTCTGGGTGGCACGACCCTGTTGTCCTTCCCCGCCTGGAGCTATCTGACGCAAACCCACGCCGTGACCTATGCGCTGGGCGATGGTCTGCAATCGGAGCTATGTTTGCATGACGATAAGGGCCTGCAAGCCAGCCTTATGCATGAATTCAACGAAGGGGCGACAAAACTCGATATCCTGTTCGCCATAGAGGCGCCCGATCCGTTAGCACCGGCCCTGTTTTACCGCCAGTACATGAAGACGCACGGTCAGTTTAAAAGCTTTGCTGACAAGGCCGTGCCCGATTTGCCGCGCTTATTCGGCGCCGTTCAGGCCTATGTCTGGGGTGATGGCCGCGATCTCACCTTTCTGGACGACCTGAAGTCGCTGGGCATTGCGCATATTGTTCTCAGCTATGATCAGGATCCCAATTCCGGTCAGCCCCATCTGGTCGGCCCTGCCTATCCGAAAAAAGCGTACAATCAGGGCTATCTGGCCGGGCCATATGAGGCGTTTGATAATGGTCAACCGTCCAAGACCGCCGACGCGCCATCCGCCAGATGGCCCGATGATCTGTATCCATCCGGCTGCATTCACGATAAGGCAGGGGTCGCTAAAACAGGCTTTGCCAATCGCGGCTGCTACATGTCAAGCGCAGCCATTGCCGGCCATCCCGGCCCCTTCATCCCCGCATCGCGCTATGCGGCCCATATCAAAGACGGCGCCAGCGAAGTCTTTGTTGATGTCGATGCCTTTGGTGATTTTTTCCACGACGACAGCCCCGATCATCCGATGACCATGACGCAAGATCGCGCCAATCGACTGGCCCGGCTTGGGCTGGGCATTCATACATATAAGCTTGTGCTGGGGTCAGAAAATGTCACCGCCTGGAGCAGTCCTGTCGCCCATTATTCACATGGCACGGCTCAGGCCCATGTCTCGGCCTTCTGGCCCATTCTGGGGGATAAGAAGCGCTTTGGCGGCTGGTGGCCACCTGAGGCACCACCTCTGTTTTTCGCGCCCTTCACGCCCACGCCGGACGAAGCGCGCCTTTTGTTTGGTTCAGCCGATCGCCTGCCTTTGTTTGAGGCGGCCTTTCATGACTCTGTGGTCGCCACTGACCGGTGGGAGCTAAGTCTGAGCAAGATCAAGGGCATGGAACGCACACGCTTTGCCCGCGCCCTGCTTTATGGCACACCGACCCTGTGGAATCTCAACCGCAAAGAACTGGCGCGCGTTGGCATATGGCTCAAGGCCGCCCATGACGATTTTATCACTGCCCACGGCACGGACACGCCCGTGGCCCTGACCGGCTTTCACTGGTTGACGGATGACCGTCTTGTGCAGCAGACAAGCTGGGCGGATGGCCGCGTTCTGATCGCCAATTTCAGCACAATTCCGTGGCAGGGCCTTGGGCCGGACTGCGTGCGGGTGAACCGGCCTGACACCGCGCCTGTTGATCTGTGTCCGCCGGATGGGCTATAAAAAATGGCGCGGAAGCCATAAACTTCACGCGCCATTATTAACTCATCCATTTAAGGCCTTACTGACAGGCCAGACATTCTTCGTAATCGGTCTTGGGCGTATCCATCTTCTCAGTGGCCTCAACCGTCTCCGATCCGGCAAAGGCGGCGCGCTGCACTGATTTCGAACGCAGATAATAGAGGCTTTTCAGGCCCTGTTCCCAGGCTGTCCAATGTAGCATGTGCAGGTCCCACTTATCGATATCACCCGGCAGGAACAGGTTCAGCGATTGCGATTGGCAGATTTCCGGCGTGCGATCGGCCGCTAATTCCACCACCCAGCGCTGATCCAGCTCAAACGCCGTCTTGAAGACTTCCTTTTCGTACTCCGACAGCGCTTCCAGATGCGCCACCGAGCCTTCTTTTTCGACGATAGAATTCCACACATCGGTCGTGTTCAGGCCCTTACTGTCCAGCAGCTTAACCAGATACGGGTTTTTAACCGCAAACGATCCCGACAAGGTTTTATGCGTATAGATATTGGCCGGAATGGGCTCAATGC
>JBAWDM010000009.1:0-2562 GCA_049590735.1 Asticcacaulis sp.
GGCATAAGGCCCGCCGCGTTTCAGCGCCATTTGATAGGCCGGTCGCGCATGGATTGTCTCAAGCCATGCCCGGATATGCGGTTTGTCACCGGCCCCGGCGCGACTGGCGGCGGCTTCCAGGGGAAAGCTCATCATAATGTCGGCGGCACTAAAATCCGCACCGGCAAACCACGGCGTTTCACCGAGACGATCCTCCCAAAAATCAATATTGATATTCAGATTGGGCGTCACCAGTGCGGCATCCAGTTTTTTCGCAATACCGGCCGCCACGGGCCGGATAAACCACGGGGCACGTACCTGCATTGCGCTTGTCACCAGCTTCAGCAAAAGCGGCGTCATAGCTGAGCCTTCGGCATAGAACATCCAGTAGGTGTAGCTCAGGCGCGCTTCGCTGTCGGCCGGGGGCATCAGACGTCCCTGACCATAGGTGTTCAATACATAGTCAATAATCGCCCCCGTCTCAGCGATGGTACGCGTTTTGTCGCCTGTTTTGTCGGTGATCACCGGTGCCTTACCGAGGGGATGAACGGCCGTAAGTTCCGGCGGTGCCAGCATGTCCTTGCCGCGTTTATAAAAGACAACCTCATAAGGCAGGCCCAGCTCTTCCAGCAGCCACAGTATGCGCTGTGAGCGGGAATTATCGAGATGATGAACCGTGATCATGGACGTCTCCTGAGGGGATGATTTCACGTCCCACGGGGCTTGGCACGTGTGGTCGGGTCAGCTTCACGCGGGTTTTCCGGCCAGACATGGCGCGAATAACGTCCCTTCATCTCGCCGCGCACCTCAGACCAGGACCCTGCCCAAAATGCAGGCAGGTCTTTGGTAATCTGAATGGGGCGATGGGCCGGCGATGTCAGGGCAAGCGTGATCGGTGTTTTATGCGGCCCCACACACGGATGTTGCGTTGTGCCATATAGCTCTTGTACGCGCACCTCCAGTTTTGGACCACTTTCAGAGGCATAATCTATGCGAATATGTGAGCCGGTCGGCATAGCCCATGTTTCAGGCGCCAAACGATCCAGCGCTTTTTGCTGATCGTGATCCAGCCGTCCTTTCAGCGCCTGAGTAACAATATCCCCGCTTAAGGACAGCATGGACCTGCCCGCCGCGTAAGGGGCCAGCCAGTCTTCTAAGGTCGCCAGCAGCGTGTCATCCCCCATGTCCGGCCATGCCGTATCAAAGCTGCGTAAAAAGGTGATACGGGCGCGTAAGGACTGAGCCTTTTCACTCAGATTAAGCGCTTTCAGACCCTTTTGTTGAATCTCCTCAGCCTCGGCGCGCAGCAACAGCTCAGGCGGTATGGCATCCAGTGGCTTGCTGGACAGAATGATCGCCCCCAGTCGTACCTGTTCAAAGGCGCGGAACCGGTCATTGCGGCGTTCCAGCACCGTGCTTGTTTCCAGACGGTCGGCAAACAGGTTCAAAATATCCGCCTCTGTCAAAGGTGCCGCCAGAAGCACGCGGTCGCGATTGGCACCGCCCCCCAGATCACCGACCGCCAGATAGGGCTGACGTGCCAGGCCATCATGTTCATCGACATAGACGCCGCGACCATTGGCCATGACAAATTCACCGATCTTACCCCGGGCCTTCGCAATACGTTCGGGGAAACATTCCGCTAAGATATGAGATGAGGATTTTAATTTAGTATTTTGTTTTTGTGTTGTTTTGATCAGATTTTTGGTCTGTCGCGACCAGCCCTGAGCGAGATGACGGGCCTGCGTCGCCTTTGGTGTGCGATCTCGCGCCAAAGCCGCCAAGCGCGTGTCCAGATCGGTGGATTTGCCGCCCAGTCCGTTTTCAGACAGCAAGACCGCCAGACGCGCGCCCATTTCGTCCATGCCCTGCTCAGTGGCACATATCAGCATATGGGCCAGACGCGGCGACATCGGCAATTGCGCCATGTCCCGTCCGTGCGGAGTCAGTTCCCCTTTGGCGTCAACCGCATTCAAAGCAAGCAGCATTTTTTCCGCCTCCTCCATGGCCGCTTTCGGCGGATGATCGAGCAGAGCCAGCCCCTGCGTCGAACGCGCGCCCCATTGACGCAGCGACAGAGCCAGTTGCGACAAGTCGGTTTCCAGTATTTCCGGTCGGGCAAAGGGGATTAAGGAACGATCCTGTTCGGCATCCCATAAGCGATAGGCATCACCGGCCTGCGTGCGCCCTGCCCGTCCGCGCCTTTGATCGGCAGAGGCTTTTGACACCCGCTCAGTAACAAAACGCATGGTGCCGCGCGCCGGGTCAAACCGGCCCAACCGCGACACACCGCTGTCGATCACCATGGCCACCCGATCCTGCGTGAGTGAGGTTTCGGCAATGGCGGTGGCCAGAACAATCTTAGGCCGTCCCGTCTCGTTGCGCGCCAGAGTTTGGGCCTGCTCACTGAACTCCATAGCCCCATACAGCTTGCAGACATCCAGATGCGGCGCGATCCCGCCCTCATCCATAAAGCGCGCCACGCGATGAATTTCGCCCTGCCCCGGTAAAAAAACCAGCAGGGTTTCGGCTTTTTCCGGCGCTAATTTCGCGGATAAGCGCACCACATGGCGGGCTATATCC
>JBAWDM010000010.1:0-2999 GCA_049590735.1 Asticcacaulis sp.
GGCCATGACCTTACGGATTCATGTGCCGGGACGAACGACAGGGGTTTAAGATTACTCAGGAATGGATTTGGAAGCGGCTATGGTCACAGGCGCGCTCTTGAACGGAATACCGGCTTCCGGCTGGCCGGAGCCTACCGATACCGTATATTGCCCCGGCATGACCGAACGCACGCCATCCCGATCCACAAAGCTCAGGTCACGCGACGACAGATTGAAGGTCAGGGTCTGGCTTTCACCGGGCTTCAAGGCCACGCGCTGGAAGCCACGCAGGGCCAGCTTTGGTGCACCTTCAAAGGCAGGCGGCGTCAGATAAAGCTGAGCCACTTCGTTACCGGCGCGCTTGCCGGTATTCTTCACCTTGACGCTGACGGTCAGGCCGTCTTCGGCTTTGCCGTCCGTCGCCTCAACCTGAACGGGCTCATAGGCAAATTGGGTATAGCTGAGGCCATAACCAAAGCCATAGACGGGCTTGCCGGTAAAGTAGCGATAGGTGCGGCCCTTCATCGCATAATCGTCGAACGGCGGCAGGTCCTTAATGCTGTGATAGAAGGTCAGCGGCAAACGTCCGCCCGGATCCGCGGCACCGGACAGAACATCACCCACGGCGCGGCCACCGGCCTGACCGGGATACCAGGCCTCAACAATGGCCGATGCATTATCCTTGGCCCAGGCCAGATCCAGCGGGCTGCCGTTCATCAACACAATCACCAGACGCTTACCGGAGGCCTTAATCTGCTCCAGCATCTTGCGCTGCGCGGCCGGAATATCAAGCGAGGTCTTGTCACCGCCTGAGAAGCCTTCGATCTTGACGGGCATTTCCTCGCCCTCCAGATCAGAGGTCAGCCCCACCACGGCCACCACCACATCGGCATTCTTAATACCGGCCTGCAAATCAGCCTCAGGATTGGGCGAGATGCGCTTCCAGACCAGCCCCGAAGCCGGACTGACATTGAACTGGCCCTGCAGATGCACCGGATAGCGCTTGCCTTTTTCCAGCGTCACCGTCTTCAGTTTCAGCGGCTCGCCCCAGAAGGAATAGCGTTCGGCGGTCAGGGTCTGATCACCGCCCAGATCAATGGCGCCCTGCACGCCCGTCAGGCCTAAGCGATAGGTGCCGCTTTCGGGCGGTATGAAAAAGCCGGTCCACACCACCTTATTTTGCTCTTTCACGCCCTTCATGCTGCCGGCGCGCGAGGTCAGATTGCCGGTTGTACCCGTGGCGACCGGTGTAGTTTCAAAAACAATGTCTTTAGACGGCGCAGCCCCTGCCGCAGGCGGCACAGCATTATAATAGTCCGCCTTCAAACCGGGCTTGCCATCCGGCGTCACAAACACAGAATCCGGTGCCGGATCGCCATCCGTGATTGACTCGCCAAACGGAATAAGGGTGATGGCGGCCTTGGGCATGGCGGCCCTGAGACCGGCCTCAACCGAGATGGGCGGCGCGCTTTGTGCCGACGAATAGTTGCCGCGCAGCACGCGTGTGGCATCCGCCAAAGGCCCGACCAGTGCGATTTTCGCCTCCGCCTTTAACGGCAGAACACCGTCATTCTTAAGCAGGACAAGGCTTTCAATGGCCGTCTTAAGTGCCAGGGCCTGATGCTCAGGCGTGCCGATATTGGACACCGGCATGACCGAAGGCGTACGGCCGGACAGGCCCGCCAGATCTCCGTTGCGGTAACGCGCCGAGAACAGGCGCACCAGAGCCGTATCAATATCGTTCATGGTAATCAGGCCGCGATCATAGGCTTCCTTATAGCGATCGCCCAGACCCGGCGTGTCCGACAAGGTCGCGCCGTTACATTCATTATCGACGCCCGTCTTGAGCGCCACAGCCACCGCCGCCGCCGGATCGGAGGCATATTTGTGGTGATTGGCAATATCGACCACGGCGTCACAATCGGACACGACATAGCCCTTGAAATTCCAGGCCTGACGCAAACGATCCTCCATCAGGAAGGTGTTACCGCAGGCAGGCTGGCCGTTGATGCGGTTATAGGCGCACATGATCGAATTGGCCTTGCCCTCAACAATGGCGGCGCGGAACGCCGGCAGATAGGTGTCTTCCATATCATGCAGCGACACAAACACATTGGCGACGTGGCGGGTCGATTCAGGGCCGCTGTGGACGGCAAAGTGTTTGGGAGACGCGATCACATCGGGTTTGTCCGGATCCGGCCCCTGCATGCCCTCAACAAAGGCCACACCAATGCGCGCTGTCAGATAGGGGTCTTCGCCATAGGTTTCCTGACCCCGGCCCCAGCGCGGATCGCGGAAGATGTTGATATTGGGTGACCATGTATCAAGGCCGGTGCCGATATGGCCTAACTGACCCGTCTCACGCCCCAAAGTATGCAGGGCGCGCACCTCTGTGCTGATGACGGACGCCACATCCTTGATCAGGGGCGCATTAAAAGTGGCCGCTAAGCCGACAGGTTCCGGAAAGTTAGTGGTTGGCACAGCGCCCATGGCCCCGTGCAGTGATTCCGTCCACCAGTTATAGGCGGGTATATTGAGACGCGGAATGGCGGGTGCCACATTCAAAAGCTGGGCGACCTTTTCATCCATGGTCAACTGACTGACAATGGCCTCGGCCTTTGAATTGGCTTCTTCACGAAGCGCCGAAGTGCTGGCTGCGGGTGCCGTGTCCGCCGCCTGAGCGCATGCCCCAAAGCCAAGGCTCAGGACAAGGGCAAAAGCTAAGGATGATGCGCTGTTGCGTAAATTGATCGTCATAAAAGTGTCTCTCCCTTACATGCTTTTTTGGCATGTGTTTCTGCATTTTAAGCGGTTGGAGAAACGGAACGGACGCCCATTTAAGGCGGCAGATGCGCACAGTAAGGGGATACCTTCATCCCGATCATGACGCCTCAATACAAAGCGGCCATCTAACGATCCTTTCCTGACGAAAAAAATCGTGCCTGTCGTCTTGCACCCAATCCTAAAACATTCCCAACCTGCCGACTATGTGACTGTCGGCTTAGGTATAAATGCTAATC
>JBAWDM010000011.1:0-1673 GCA_049590735.1 Asticcacaulis sp.
CTCCATGTTTGTCATGCAAAGTCAGTTGCATCAGGAGGGCCGGATACGTCATCCAACTTGGTCGTGTTTTGTCCAGATTTTCACACTCGTCACGATCAAGGAACTATCGACATTCTAGACGACTATACTTGGATGCCCATTGGCAAACACCATGACGAGATTGTCGCCAATTGGAGTGGACCTCGCAAACTGTTCGTACCAGAGAATCCTGAGTTTCGGTTGGATGCTAAGTTTTTAGCGGCTCACAGAAAAGAAATCGCGGCACGTCTGGCATCGTGACCTGAAGCCCTCAGCATTCGGCGCAAGGCATCACTTCGAACTCACATCACCGCGCCGAAATATCTGATCAGACACTGCCTTTTATCAACTAGCTTTCGCCGCGCAGCCACTTAGGCCCCTTTTCAAAAATTTCGTCGCGATGCCGCTCGAGAAACTGCGTGTCTGGCCATAACCGCGGATCTTCCGGGAATACGATCTTTTTTACACCGGCAAACAGCGCCCGCGTATCCGGGCCGGCGTTCTTGGCAATCAGTACATTGCCGGCGTTGGTCAGGCTGACCATGCCCTCGTCCCATTGATTGTTGACGTCCTTGCTCATGGGCAGAACGTTCTGAATAATACTGGGGCCGCCAGCAGAGCGGGGCCATACATGGCCAGCGTCGAAGCCGTATCGGGTTCCGTCTAGGCTCAGGTATGCCTTGCGTGTAAAAGCGCAGAAAGGTGGATATGCTTCCAGCATCTCAAACCGAAGCTGGCGAAAGTCGGCCTCGACGGACCCTCGACGATAATGCTGAGCGTGAACAAAAGGTTGAACATCTTTCTCACCAAACCCTGGGATTATCGCACCTAAGGCAATCAGCCAGCGTTGTTCACCTTCAAAGACCGGACGAATTGGCCGGGAATAGGTATTGAACGGCTGTTCCTCGACACCCAAGGCCCGCAATTCCGCCAAGCTTATTTCGCGATCGAGCTGACGCATATTGTAAATGGGCAGTCGAAACTTAGAGGCGTCGGTTGGGTCTGGGATGGGATCGCCCAAAATGGCCGTTCCAAAATAGCCTGGGTTATCTTCGCGTCCTGCAGCAAACAGCAGTATCTCATGGCCTGCAGCTTTAAATGCAGCCGGAAGGCTGAAGCGCGGCAGGCGCACTATGCTTTTCGCATTGTCCATTTGTTCAGCGCGGACATTGAGAGCGTATAAAACCATAATGGACTCAGACGAGCCACGTAGTAATGCGTACGAAAAGGTTAAGAGCATGTTACGGATGGCACGACCGGTAGACTCCGGCGGCGCAGTTTTAGAAGGCTATCGCCCAAAGGTTTTGTAAGCCGCTTAAGGGTTATTAGGACACTGACTTAAGGTGTTTGGAGCTGGGCTGTCTGACGGTGAATTCCCGCAGGCAGTCTGGCTTACATTGGGTCGCCCACCGCTAACGTTTTAGAATCTGTTGCCTGGGGCGGCAGGGTGGAAAATGCCTAGTGTGCGCCACGAGCCAGCTGCATTATTTGGTCATAGACATCCGCCGGAATGATCCGGATGCCTGGGGCCTTGAGGTCGGCCAGATCTCACACCAGTTCCTCAGCTTGCGTTTAAAACCATGTACTGTCGCGATGGACAGGTGTGTCGCCAACAGCTCAACTTCATCAAGAGTTAAGGGTGAGAAATCCTGAGT
>JBAWDM010000012.1:0-1787 GCA_049590735.1 Asticcacaulis sp.
GTTCGGACATGGCCAGTTCCAGCTTGAGGCGTGTCAGGGGGGTACGCAGATCGTGGCTGACCGAGGCCAGAAGCGTGGTGCGCTGTTCGATCTGGCGCTGAATGCGCGCCTTCATTTTCAGAAAAGCTTCGGCGGCGGCCCGCACTTCGGTGGCCCCATAGGGCTTAAAGGCCGGGTCTTCTTCGCCACGGCCGAACTTTTCCGCCGCCTGACTGAGGCGCTCAATGGCGCGCACCTGATTGCGGATAAATAACATGGCGATGGCGGTCAGAATAAATGTGGCACCCAGCATCCAGAAGATGAAAATATAGCCGGTGGTGGCAAAGGCGCGATCTTTGGGCGCGATAAAACGCAGCACACCCTGCGGCGTCTGGACGCGAATATCGACAAAGGCGGGATATCGCGTGGTGTCAAACCAATAGTCTTCGGTAAGCTGATCCCCCAAGGCCTCATCAATGGTGCGGTTGAGCGCCAGAAAAATAGAGGGGCGCAGATTGACCGGCAGCTTATCATTTTTTCTCAGGCCGACAGAAAGCTGCATCGACTTTTCGGCCTGACTGCTGATCTTGGCCAGATTGGCGCTGGTCGGTTCTTCTTCATAGGCCCGGACGGCCCAGGCAATATCGCCGGCCAGTCCTTCGGACAATTTGGCCGTCACCGTCTCCCAGTGCTTATCGAAAAACACCCAGGTCACGGCAATCTGCATGATGGCAATGGGCAGGACGATAATCAGCAGCACCCGCGCCATCAGGGTGCGCGGAAAGTTACGCTTCAGGACGGTCGGCCAGAATCTGATCTTGGGCAGCTTGCGCCGCGAACCGGAAGCCATGATCGCCTAATCCGGCGCCAGCATATAGCCCTTGCCACGCACGGTTTGCAGATAGCGCGGGTTTTTCGGATCCTGCTCGATCTTGCGGCGCAGACGCGTCACCTGTACATCGACGGCGCGGCCGGTCGTATCGACTGAATCCTTAGCCAGATCCATGCGATCCACCGGTACATTGGCGCGTTCTGCCAGAAATTTCAGCAATTGCGCCTCGGCTTCGGTCAGGCGCACCTGCGCGCCATTGCGGCTAAGCTCGGCGCGCTCCAGATCAAAGCTGAACTGGCCCATTTCAACGGTTTTCGGCAAGGCGGGCTTGGTGCCGGTACGGCGCAAAATGGCTTCGATACGCAGCAGTAGTTCCTGAGGCTCAAACGGCTTGGACAGATAATCGTCCGCGCCGATCGACAGGCCCATAATGCGGTCATCGGGCAGACCGCGCGCCGTCAGGATCAGTATGGGCACATTGGAATTGGTTCTCACCCATTTCGACAGCGAAAAGCCATCTTCGCCCGGCATCATGACATCGACGATCAACAGGTCGAAATCCAGCAGTTGCAACATGCGCTTGGCGGCATCGGCATGGGCGGCGGCGGTAACGCGAAAACCCTGACGGCTCAGAAATTCCTTAAGCAGGGTGCGAATGCGGTCATCATCATCCACAACCAGCAAGTGACGGGTGGTGGCATCATTTTGCGCGTTGTTTTGTCCTGTGGCCAGACTCATCTTGTGCGGTCTTTCCTTATGTTTATCGTCAGGCCTTATGGGGATGGCCGCAGAGGATTGATCACTATTCGCCTGCGGTTGTAAAGTCTTGAGACTTTTATCATGTTGAAAATTGGTTTTGGCGTGTTTCAGGCATCCCCCGCCGGGCGGCTGCTTTTGCGTGACAAAATACCGGAAAAACTCATCAGCAGACGATCTTCTGTGCGCAATTCGCCCCGGCCAAATAAGACATTTTTGC
>JBAWDM010000013.1:0-2992 GCA_049590735.1 Asticcacaulis sp.
TTGCTGGGTGATGGTACCCGGCGATACGTTCAGTGCGTAGTCTGGCGGGGGTAAATCAAGCTGCGCGAAGAACTGACCGCTCAGGCTGTCGTCGTAGTGTTGCCCCGTATGCACCAGCACCGTGTCGATACCTGGCTCCGCCCGAAACGCCCGCCATAGAGCCGACGCCTTCACCAGATTAGGCCGCGTTCCGACCACGAGCAGAATTTTCATGGACGAGCGGCTTACTCGGCTAACATCAGCCGCCCCTGTTGCCCAAAGCGAACGCTGCCCCCGGCGGTATATCGAACGCTCCTGGCTGCGGCCTGGTAGCTGACGGGTATATCGATCAAATGACCGACTTGGACCCGTTGCCCCACCACTGGCACAGCGCCACACGACCATACTGTCGGGTCGTTCCATGAGCCATTGCGCAGCGTATAAATCTCCGAACCACCGACGAAGAGTGTTGCCATGCCCGCCGGGGAGCCAAATACCGATGTGCTAACCGTTACCGAATACACGCCCGCCGTGCTGACAATGGCCTGATTCGTATTGCCAATCTGCACCGCTCCCGCCCCAAACTGGTACGTAAACCCATAGCCCGACGGCGTAGCCGTGAGTGTGGTGGACGTTGCTGAACAGGAACTGGTAGCTATCAAATTCGCCTGAACCGGATACGTGACTTTGCGAACATTCCGGTTGGCCGCATCGGCGATGTACAGGTTACCGGCTGCATCAAATATGATTTCCTCCGGTCTTCCCAACTGAGCATTCGTGGCCGTTCCCCCATCGCCTGTGTTTCCCCGTACCCCGCTTCCCGCCACCGTGGTGATGATCCCGTTTCGGTCAATTTTGCGGATTCTTGGGAAGGTAGATTCGGATATATATAGATTACCGGCGGCATCGCGGGTGATTGCAGTTGGCACAACGGGCGTACTTACGGCGGCAACGTTCTCCCCGCCAAAACCTGCCGACCCCGTTCCGGCGATGGTAGTAATGATGCCATCGGCATTGACCTTTCTGATTCGGTTGTTGTTGCCATCCGCGATGTACAGTGTATTGTTCTCACCGACAACCGCACTGGTGGGGTAGCTCAGTCGGGCATTAGTGGCTGGTCCGCCATCGCCACTGAAACCTGTTCCTGCCGTCGTGCCGGCAACGACAGAGATGACACCCGCCGGATTTATTTTCGCCACGCAACACGAGCTGAACACGTATAGATTACCGACCGAGTCGATGGGCAGCGTACTTGAGTTGTAAAATTCAGCACTGGACAGATTGGGCGTGTTGTCGATAAAATTGACCTGACCATTACCTGCTACCGTCGTAATGAGTTGCTCCGGGTTGATTTTTCTGATTCGACTATTGTACTGATCTACGATGAACAGGTTGCCGGTTTTGTCAGGGGCTACTCCACGTGGATAAGCCAGCTTTGCCGACGTTGCCGGTCCGCCATCGCCACTGTAACCCAGCACACCCGTACCGGCAACGGTCGAGATGACGCCAGTCGGGTTAACTTTCCTGATCTCGTGGCTGTACCGGCTCGATACATACACATTGCCCCGATTGTCCACGGCAACGTTGGTAGGCGTTCCCAAAGGCGTCACAAAAAGGCCTCTTCTTAGATACGCATTCGTAGCCAGACCACCGTTGCCAAGGTAACCGCCCGCAACAGTCGAGATAACGCCATTTACTGAAATTTTTCGGATCCGGTAGTTTTCCCGGTCTGCCACGTACTTCTCACCGTTGGCGTTGACAAAAATACCCGATGGATAATTGAGCGAGGCCTGCGTTGCCAGCCCGCCATCGCCACTAAAATCAGCCATACCGGTTCCGGCAACGGTCGAAACAAGGCCATCTATGCCAACCCGGCGAATGCGGCTATCCGATTGGGTGATGTACAATGCGCCGGACGCATCGAAAGCAAGAAATTGAGGTCCCTGTACGGTAGCTTGCGTTGCCAGCTCGCCATCGCCACCAAAACCAGACCCGCCGTTGCCCGCCACCGTTGTGATGATCCCATCAATGCCTATCCGCCGAACGCGGTTGTTGCCGGAGTCTGCCACGTAAACGTTTCCTGTTGCATCGATGGCTATACCAACAAGCGAACGGAATGACGCATTGATGGCCGGTCCGCCATCGCCCGAAAAGCCAATCGTTCCATTCCCGGCGAGGGTACTGATCGTTCCATTGGCGCTTATCCGGCGCACTCGCTGGTAAACATCGGTGATGAGTAACTCGCCCGCTGGAGTAATCGCAACGTCAGTTGGCCCGGCCAATTGAGCTGCCGTAGCCGGTCCGCCATCGCCGGTGAAACCATAGCCGCCCGTTCCGGCCACAGTCGTGATAATGCCCGTATTGCTCACTTTCCGGATGCGGTTGTTTTGGTAGTCGGCAATGTAAACGCCATCTGTACCAACGGCAATGCCTTTGGGCGTATAGAGTTGGGCCTGAGTGGCCAGCCCGTTGTCCCCCCCGGAACCGACAATGCCATTGCCCGCTACCGTAGTAATAACGCCCGTTGGACTGATTCTGCGGACGATATGTTCATCACTATCGGTCACGTAAAGATTCCCGTCGGCGTCTTGGTCAATCCCAAGGGGAGTCGCGAGGGCTGCGTTAGTTGCCGGTCCGCCATTGTTCAGGGTGGTGCCTGATAGAATAGTGGTGATAGTCTGGGCCTGGAGCGAGAGAGGCAAACTAAATGGCAGGAATAAATAAAGAATAAGTCGGGGTAATGTTTGGTTCATATAGTGGTAAGTCAGTGCAGCGGTACGGTGAATATCAGCGTTGTAAAGTAACAAAAAGGTAAAGATAGATTCTATTCTGACTGAATGTCAACTGTCTATGTGGTTGCTGCCCGATTTCGCCAAAACATCTTCGAGTTTGTCGCTCTTTCGAAAAACGCTTACAAACAAGTTATTTACATACTGCTGAGGGAGCAAATGCGTAAACAACCGGGAAATTGGATCCGTACTGGCGTAATAAACCGTATCGAGCGGATGGAAGC
>JBAWDM010000014.1:0-11193 GCA_049590735.1 Asticcacaulis sp.
GCGTTGATGGAAGAACAGGCGCGGCCCGCCATTGGTCACGGCGTCGATCATCTCATTGAGCAGGCCTGCGGCCTCAAGCCTGAGGTCGCGGGCGGGATCAATGCGCGAGAGGGCATCTTCGTCAAGGCGTCGACTGAGCATGGACAGGACGCGCGTGCGCGGCCCGCCGGGAAAGTTAACATCGGGGCGGGGTTTGAGCGGGCCAAAGGGGTTGGGTGTCGGGCTTTGCCACAGATGGGCGGCAACGGTTTCAAAATTCTCCGTCTCAGCCAGCGTAACGCAATCACGACCCCGTAAATAGTGGCGGCCATCGACCGTCACGGATATTTCCGTGTCAATGGACGCTTCGCCACGAATCAGGGTGCCGCCCGACAGATTGGGCAGGGGGTGCGGCCGGGCCTCCGCCTCATGTCTGGCCACACGGCCCGGCGCGCGCCGTGACAGGCGCTCAATATCATCAAGGGCATACAGGCTGGTGCGCGGCTGTTTGGGGTCGTTTTTGGCGGCGATGCGCTGGCGGCTGACATAGGCGTAAAGCGTCTGGGGCTTTACATCCAGACGTTTGAGCGCCTCTTCACGGCTGATCCATTCACGTGCCATCCGACCCTGCCTTATCTGCTTTTGGCGGCCTTCACCGCAAGCCTAATAATTATCAAGATTGATTGCCGGGCAACCTATAGCCTGCGCGGCAGAAAACCAACACCCGCCCTATGTTTTTACTGTCTTTTTTATGCACAAAAGCGTGAGGACATGCCGACACATGGCCTTTATGCGGGCTTGCGCGACTATTGCGAAGTGCTATGACAGGACTATGACAACACCCAGCGATCCTGATGCCAAAAAAGCGACCGAAATAATCGCCCGACCGCGCTTTTCGTTTAAGTCGGTGACGCCTGACAATATGGTGCTGCTGGCCACCACATTATCAGTGGCTGTGGCCTGTCTTATGGTGGTCATGAAAGGCATCACGCTTTATCTGTCGGGGTCGC
The DNA here is from genome assembly GCA_049590735.1 of Asticcacaulis sp. Taxonomy (GTDB): domain Bacteria; phylum Pseudomonadota; class Alphaproteobacteria; order Caulobacterales; family Caulobacteraceae; genus Asticcacaulis. The sequence continues at coordinate 990 of JBAWDM010000014.1, forward strand.
AATCGGTGATGGCGTCACTGGCGGATTCCGGTCTGGATTTGCTGGCCTCGGTGATTACCTTTGCCGCCGTGCGCTACGCCAAGGTGCCGCCCGATAAGGAACATCCGTTCGGCCACGGCAAGGCCGAAGCCTTTAGTGCCCTGTTTCAGGCCGCACTGGTCTTTGCCTCGGCGGCTATAATCATGCAGTCGTGCCTGTATCATCTGCGTCATCCTGAGCCGATCATGCGTTCCGATCTGGCGATGGGCGTGCTGGTCATATCCATCGCCCTGACATTGGGGCTGGTATATTTTCAGAATCTAGCCTTGAAAAACAGCCAGTCCGTTGCTGTGTCAGCCGACCGCATGCACTATGTCACCGATCTGGTCAGCAATGGTCTGGCCCTGATCGGGGTGGGCGCGGCGGCTCTGGGCTTTTTGTACATGGATGCGGTGGCCGGTTTTGTCATGGCGGCATGGTTTACCTGGGGCGCGGTCAAGGTGCTGAAGGAGGCCGCCGATCACCTGATGGACAAGAGCTTAGGCGACGCCGATGTGGCGCGCATTACCACTTTGATCACAGCAGACCCTCAGGTTTTGGGCGTGCATCAGTTGCGCACCCGCCTGACCGGCCCCTATATCCAGATTCAGGCACATGTCGAAATGGCCCCTCATCTGACTTTGGTGGTGGCGCATCAGATCATCATTGATGCTGAAAAACGCTTGCTGCTGGCCTTTCCCAATGCTGACATTCTGATCCATCCCGATCCCAAGGGCCGGGCGGAATCACATGGCGGGGTCTTTGCCGATGAACATCCAACAGATTTTGACGCCGACATAGCCAACAGGGTAGAGGCATGACCACCTATACACGCCAGCTCTATCATTTTGCCTTTGACCCGCATTCCCGCTTAGCGCGTCTGGCGCTGGGGGAAAAGAAGCTGCCCTTTGATGAGGTGCCGGTGCGCTACTGGGAGCCGGATGATGATCTGTTGCGCATCAATCCGTCCGGCCTGTTGCCGATATTGGTGGAAAGGCCGGAGCTGACGCTGGATGGTGATCCGAAGTCGGGCAAACCGGCGGCGGGCGAGCTTCAGACCCATCGTATCTGCGAAAGCCGCGCTATCCTTGAACACCTCGAAGAGGTGGCGCCCGCCATTTCTTTGTGGCCCAGGGATATCAATGAACGGGCCGAGGCAAGGCGACTGGTCGGCTGGTTTGAGCGCAAGTTTGACTATGAGGTCAATGCGCTTTTGTTGCATGAAAAGATGGAAAAGCGGCTGATCGGCGGCGGTGTGCCCGATATTGCCGCCATGCGGGCCGGACGTGAGGCGCTTAAGGATCATTTGCGCTATTTTGAGAGCCTGCTGGGCGCGCGCAACTGGCTGGCGGGGCATACGATTTCGTATGCCGATCTGGCTTGCGGGGGGCAGTTGTCTATTCTTGATTATTTCGATGAGATCAACTGGTCGCGTTATCCGCATCTGAAAACCTGGTACATGGTCATCAAGTCGCGGCCCTGTTTCCGGCCTCTGCTGAATGATAAGCTGCCCGGCACTACGCCGTCTGCCCATTATAAAGAACTCGATTTCTGATTATGGCGCTTGCTGATGCCATCCGCGCGCAGGCTTTTGAACTGGGTTTCAGTGCGGCGCGCTTTGCTGCCCTGCCGGATGTATGGGCGGCATCAGAGCGTTTGCAGGCCTTTGTGGACGCCGGCCTGCATGGCCAGATGACATGGATGGAGGAGACGCTGATCCGTCGTCAGCATCCGCGTAACATGTGGGACGGGGCCAGATCGGCTTTGGTGCTGGCCTATAATTATGGCCCAAAAAACGACCCTCTAGCGCTGCTGGAGGAGACAGGCACCGCTAATCTGAGCGTCTATGCGCGCGGTGATGATTATCATGAGCTGATCAAGAAAAAGCTGAAAGTGCTGGCAGGTGAGATCGTTAAACTGGCCGGTGGTGAACTGAAGGTGTTTGTCGACACTGCGCCCCTGATGGAAAAGCCTCTGGCGGCGCTGGCCGGTATTGGCTGGCAGGGCAAGCACACCAATCTGGTGTCGCGTGATTTTGGATCGTGGCTGTTTTTGGGGGTCATTCTGCTCGATCAGGTGATCGACAGCGATGCGCCGGAAATTGATCATTGCGGCTCGTGCCGCGCCTGCCTGGATGTCTGCCCGACCGATGCCTTTATGGCACCTTACCAACTGGATGCGCGCAAATGCCTGTCATACCTGACGATAGAATATCGCGGGCCGTGGCCGGATAGGTTTCGCGCTGCTATGGGCAACCGTATCTATGGCTGCGATGACTGTTTGGCGGTCTGTCCGTGGAACAAGTTCGCGCAGACGACCCATGACATGAAGCTACAGGCGCGTGAGGGGTTTGAGGGCCTGAAACTTACCGATATGGCGCGGCTGGATGACGGCGCGTTTCGCGCCCTGTTCAGCAAGTCGCCGGTCAAGCGCATCGGGCGGGAATCCTTTGTGCGCAACGTCCATTATGCGCTGGGCAATCATTTTCGCACCTCTCAGAACAATGAGGCCGAAGCCGTTTTGCGCGATGGCTTACGGGATGAAAACCCCGTCATACGTGGCGCGGCTGTGTGGGGGCTGAAACAGGGTCTGAATGCGGCGGATTTTGCCGATTTACGCACCACGCAGACGGAATCTGATCCGGCTGTGGCAAGGGAGTGGGCATGAGCTTTACCCTCATCACGCTCAGCTATCGCTCCGGCCCGCAGATTGCGCGCTGTCTGGCGGCCATGACCGCGCAGGGTGTGGCGGTCATTCATGCCGATAATGGCGGCGATCTCGATATGGCTGTCTTGCGGGCGCAATTTCCTGAGGTGCGCCAGATGGCCAATCCGATCAATCTGGGCTTTGCGGTGGGCATGAACCGGGCGGCGGCTATGGCCACGACCGAGTGGATCGGCTTTATCAACCCTGATGCGTTTTTGGCACCTGACTGGCTCAAAGCCATGCAAGCCGCCATTGCCGCGCATCCCGGAGTCAGGATTTTCACCTCGCTGCAACTGGATGCCGAACATCCTGACCGGCTGGACGGTGCAGGCGATGCCATGACCTGTTTCGGTTTTCCGTATCGCGCAGGTATTGGTCATCCGGTGCCGGACAATCTAAAGATCAGTTCTGTATTTTCGCCGTGCGGGGCGGCCATGCTGATCCGCCGTGATTTGTTTGAGGCGCTGGGCGGCTTTGACGAAGATTTTTTCTGCTATTGCGAAGATGCTGATCTGGGGTTTCGGGCGCGACTGTTAGGCGAAACCTGTCTTTTGGTGCCTGAGGCCCGTGTCTTACATGTCGGTTCGGCAAGTTTAGGTGTGCGTTCGGATTTTGCGCTCTATCATGGCTATCGCAACCGATTGTGGATGTATGTTAAAAACATGCCACTTGGTTTGCTGATCCATACCGCCCCCTTCCACACGGTGCTGACGCTTATCGGCGCGTTGAAAGATACGCTCAACGGCAAGGGGGCAGTGGTGTGGCGTGCCTTGCGCGACGCCATTGTCAATATCAGACCCGTTCTGCTGCAACGCAAAAAAATTCAGGCCGCGCGGCGCATAAGCTCTTTACGACTGGCCAAAAGCTTGACATGGAATCCCGTAAAAATTGCCCTACGCGCCTTAGATAACAGGAAAATATGATGACCGCTCTGAAAACCATGACCGCACACGCCAAGTCCGAGGCCGGTATCCGTATTGTTGACCAGTTCAAGGCTGATCCGGATCGCCTGGCACGGATGAGTCTGGATGTCGCCGGCATCTATGTCGATGTCTCGAAACAAAGCTGGTCTAAGGCGGGTTTTGAGGCCGCTTTGGCTGTGTTCAATGAAGCCGGTCTTGCGGCGGCGCGTGAAAAAATGTGGACGGGCCAAGAGATCAATGTCTCAGAAGGTCGTGCCGTCCTGCATGTCGCCTTACGTGATTCCGATGCGGAAAATTTGCGTTTGCGCGGCGCTGAGATCACTGACGATGTGAAAACCGCCCGTGATGCCATGAAGACCTATGCCGATGGCATCCGCGCAGGCACGATCACGGGTGCCTCCGGCAAAAAGTTCAAAACCATTGTCCACATTGGCATTGGCGGTTCTGATCTTGGCCCGCGTCTGGTGTTTCAGGGGCTGGTGCCGCTAAAGCCCGACATTGATGTGCGTTTTGTCGCCAATGTCGATGGCTCTGAACTGGCCTTAGCGCTCAGTGATCTCGATCCGTCTGAGACACTTGTGATTGCCGTATCCAAGACCTTTACCACGCAGGAAACCCTCGCCAATTTTCTGGCGGCGCGTGACTGGCTGGTTGCGGCGCTGGGCGAAGATGTCGCCAAATTGCATCTGGCGGCGGTCAGTGCCGCACCGGACAAGACAGGTGCTTACGGTATTCCGGCTGATCGCGTCTTTGGTTTCAAGGATTGGGTCGGCGGCCGGTATTCCCTGTGGTCGGCTGTCTCCCTGTCGCTGATTATTGCGCTGGGTTATGACATCTATGAGCGCCTGCTTAAGGGTGCCCATGAGATGGATCAGCACTTCCTGACCGCGCCGTTTGAGCGCAATGCGCCGGTGCTTCTGGCCGCCGCGCAAATCTATAACCGCATGGGTCTGGATCGCCCCGCGCGCGCCGTTATTCCCTATGTGCATCGCCTGCGTAGACTGGCCGCCTTCCTGCAACAGCTGGAGATGGAATCGAACGGCAAGCGCACCTCGCCACAGGGTGAGATTTTGCAAACGGCCACCTGTCCGGTGGTGTTTGGCGACGAAGGTACCAATGCCCAGCATGCCTTTTTCCAGATGCTGCACCAGTCCGAAGATGTTGTGCCGTTGGAACTGATCGCGGCAGCGCACAATGCCGAGGCCTCAAGCGACATGCAGCAAAAGCTGATGTCCAATATCATCGCCCAGGGCGAAGCCTTTATGGTTGGCAAGTCGCTGGAAACATCGGTGGCCGAATGTGAAAAGCTTGGCTTTGACGCGGAAAAAACCGCGCGTATTGCCCCGCAAAAGGTTTGCCCCGGCAATAAGCCTTCGACCACGGTTTTGCTTAAGGAACTGACGCCGGAAACGCTTGGCGCACTTTTGGCCATGTATGAGCATAAGACCTTTGCCGAGGGCATTGTGATGGGCCTGAATAGTTTTGATCAGTGGGGCGTTGAACTGGGCAAGACGCTGGGCGTCAATGTGCTGAAGGATATAACGGGCGCTGACATCGCCCCGCATGATCCATCGACCACGGCGCTGATTAAGCGTATTAAGGGGTAGTTTTATGTCCAGCCCGATTGTCGGCGGTGGTGTCAAAAAGGTGCTCTATGCCCTGCAAACCGCCACGCGTATCGGTCTGGACAATACTGCCAAGGCCTTGACCGCGCACAATGCCTGTAAGGCCTGCGGGCTGGGCATGGGCGGTCAAAAAGGCGGCATGACCAATGAGGCGGGTGAATTTCCTTCGGTTTGCAACAAATCCATTCAGGCGCAATCGACCGATATCCAGCCCGGTATCCCCATTGAGGTGATCAGCCACCCCCTAAGCGACCTGCGCGAACTGGATGGTCATGAGCTGGAGCATTTGGGGCGACTTGCCATGCCCATCTATAAGCCGGCGGACAGCGATCACTATCAGGCAATTGGCTGGGATGAGGCGCTGGATCTGGCGGCAGCGCGTTTCAAGGCGGCGGGGCCGGGCCACAGCTTTTTCTATTCATCGGGCCGGTCATCGAATGAGGCCGGGTTTATCCTGCAATTATTGGCGCGTGCCTTTGGCAGCAATAATGTCAATAACTGTTCCTACTATTGCCATCAGGCGACCGGCGTGGGGCTTGGCACGACGATTGGCACAGGCACATCGACCGTTGAGCTGGATGATCTCGATCTGTGCGATTTTGTCATGGTCATCGGGGCCAATCCGTCCTCCAATCATCCGCGCTTTATCCATAAGCTGAAAGCTGTGCGTGATCGCGGTGGCGAGGTGGTGATTATCAACCCCGCCAAGGAGGCCGGTCTGGTGCGCTTTGCCCTGCCCAAAAGTGCCAAATCCATGCTGAGCGGGGGGGACTGGATCGCGTCTGACTATTTGCAACCGCGCATTGGCTCGGATATGGCGGTGCTCAAAGGGCTGGCCAAGGCGGTGTTGGAGGCAGGGGCGCAGGCGGACGATTTTATCGCCGATCATTGTCACGGGTTTGCGCTGTTTCGCGCCGATATTGCGCAGACAGACTGGGCTGAGATCGAGGCGCAAACAGGCCTTGGGCGCACCGATCTGGAGCGGGTGGCGGGGCTTTATACCAAAGCGAAATCGGCCGTGTTTGCCTGGGGCATGGGGATCACGCACCATCTCAATGGCTGTGATAATGTGGAATATATTGCCAATTTAGCGCTGCTACGGGGTCAAATTGGCCGTGTCGGTGCAGGGCTTTTGCCGTTGCGTGGCCATTCCAATGTGCAGGGCATCGGCACGATTGGCGTCAAGCCGGTTTTGGCCAAACAGGTGCTGGACAGGATGGAAGCCGCCTTTGGTATCAACCTGCCGAAAACGGCCGGTCTGGACACCATGGCCTGCATGCAGGCCGCTCATGCCGGTCAGATGCAGGCAGCCCTGATGATGGGCGGCAATCTGTTTGAGGCCAATCCCGACAGGCGATTTGCCGAAGCCGCGATGGATGGTATCGGCTTTAAGCTTTTCCTGACCACCACAATCAACAAAGGCCATATTTATGGCTGCGATGACTCGGAATCGCTGATTTTACCGGTGACGGCGCGGGACGAAGAATGGCAGCCGACCACGCAGGAATCCATGTTCAACTATGTGCGTTTGTCGGATGGCGGCATTACGCGCCTGAAAAGCGTGCGGCCCGAAAGCCACATCTTGTGCGATCTGGCCATGCGCCTGATGCCGGACAGTCCGATAGATTTCAACGCGTTTAAGTCCCACACCACTATCCGTGAGGCGATTGCCAAGATTGTGCCGGGTATGGAAGATCTGGCCGATATTGACGTGGCGAAACGCGAATTTCATGTGCGCGGACGTTTGCTGCACAGGCCGGAATTTAACACTGAAGATGGCCGCGCCAGCTTCATGACACGCCCCCTGCCGAAGCGCACCGAAGGCCTTATGCTGACCACCATTCGCTCCGAAGGCCAGTTCAACAGCATTATCTATGAACGCACCGATAGTTATCGCGGCGGCATAGGGCGTTGGGGCGTCATGCTAAATCCGGCCGATCTGGAAGCGCAGGGATTCAAGGACGGCGACATGGCCGATCTGGTGTCCGATCATGGCATTATGAAAGGCGTGACCCTGCATGGCTTTGATGTGGCCCGTGGATCGGTCATGGCCTATTATCCTGAGGCCAATTGTTTAACGGGCACGCAGGTTGATCCACGCAGCAAAACGCCGTCGTTTAAGGCAACGGCTGTGCGTATTAGGGCGTAATTTTTGATCTGTCGAAAATCACCAAACTACTATTCGCTACATAGGTGCACAATATCATTCCTTTAACGAGGTATTGCAAATCTATGGGAGGGGCCTCTTCAAAATTACACGCTTTAAAAGCGCGGTTAATTCTTGTGGCAGCTAATTGAGGCTCTTCATTAAGGCTTTCGCAGACTCTTTCATCCAATTCATAAGCGGCGTCTAAGTCCGGAACTATTGTTTGATCAGACTTAGGGCGCCGCTTACCGCTTACGCGAGAACCAAAAAGTGTAACCCGAACAATTGTGGGCTCATTCTGGGCAAATACTATCAAAGCATCGATAATGAATTGTGGCGTATCAAAGTACAGAAGAGAATTGATTTTCCTCATTTAACTTACTTCCCGTTGACGCCCAGTAATTCAATCCTGAAAATCAGCGTCGAATTGGGCGGTATATCACCCATATCGCGCTCGCCATAGCCTTGGCTCGGCGGCGTCCAAAGGGTCACTTCGTCGCCGACATGCAAAAGCGGAATGACTTCCTGCCAGGCCGGCACCAGTTTCGCTAAGGGGAAATCAGCCGGCTGGTTGCGGGCATAGGACGAGTCAAACACCGTGCCGTCGATCAGCTTGCCTTCGTAATTGATTTTGACCGTGTCGTTGAGCGTCGGCTGCGCGCCGGGTGGTTCGGCGCGTTTGACTATTTTGTACATGACGCCGGACGGCAATTTGATGACATCCGGCTGTTTGGCTATGTCCGCCAGAAACGCCGTTCCCTCACTCAGGTTTTTAGCGGCGGCCGCGTCCGCAGAGGCCTGCATGGCCTCAAGCTGGGCCATGGTTTCCGGTGATCGGTTACAGGCGGAAAGGCTTAAAAGCAGGCTCAGAGCGGCCACGGCAAAAACGCGCATTATTGACCGCCGATGCCGAGCAGTTGCACTCTGAACACCAGCGTTGAATTGGGCGGAATCTCACCCAGATCGCGCTCACCATAGGCGGCCGAGGGCGGTGTATAGAGGACGATTTCATCACCGACATGCATGTGCGGAATGACCTCCTGCCAGGCTGTGATCAGACGATTGAGCGGGAAACTGGCGGGTTGATTGCGGGCATAGGAGGAATCAAACACCGACCCGTTCAGAAGCTTACCTTCATAGTGGATGGTGACCACATCCGACAGGGTGGGCTGCGGGCCCGGTTCCGGTGCGCGCGACACCAGCTTATAGAGCACACCTGACGGCAGGGTGACGACACCGGGAATTTGTGCGGTTTCAGTCAGAAAGGCCTGACCGGATTGCAGGTTTTGTTCGGCCACTGATTGGGCCTGAGCTTTGTCCATGGAAAATCCACATGTGCTGATAAGGAGGGTGAAAACGAAGGCGGAGATTTTAGTAGGTGCGAAGGGCATAGCCGGTACTCTTAAGGGCTTCGGAAATTTCAAAGGCGTGACGGGCATCCTGGGTTTCGACCATGATATCAAATTCCGCGCCCTTGGCCGGTACATCGAGAACAAGGCGATTATGCGCCACATCGACAATGTTTCCGCCTTTTTGCGAAATAATCTCGGCCATTTGCGACAACATGCCCGGACGGTCATCGCCTAAAATACGATAGGTGACAAGCCGTTTTTCTCGCACCAATTCGCGTTGCAGAACTGACGCCAAAAGCCGCAAATCTATATTACCGCCACATAAAATCAGGCCCACATTGAGGCCTTCAAATTTTTCGGGATAGCGCATGACGGCACCAAGGCCCGCAGCGCCTGCGCCTTCGGCCACAACCTTTTCGATATTGACATAGGTGGCAATAGCGCGCTCGAAATCGGCCTCATCTATGATCAGAACCTCATCAACCAGAGGGTTGGCCAGACCATAACTTATGTCGCCGACCTCTTTGACGGCAATGCCTTCAGCAATCGTGCTGCCGCCCATCGGCATGGGCATGTTTTTGCGCCGCGCCGTAAAGGACGGGAACATGGCGGCTTCGACGCCGATAATCTTGATCCACGGCTTGATGGCCTTTGCGGCCAGAGCGACACCGGCAATAAGTCCGCCGCCGCCAATCGGCACCAGAATGACATCCAGTTCCGGCACGTCTTGCAACATTTCAATGGCTAAAGTGCCCTGTCCGGTCAGCACCTGTTCGTCATTAAATGGATGGACATAGACGCCATTGGCAGCCGCGCACATGTCTTGGGCTATGGTAGAGGATTCGTCATAGGTCGCCCCTGCCATGACAACATTGGCGCCAAAGCTCTGGGTTTTCTGCACCTTAACGAAGGGTGTGCCGACCGGCATGACGATGGTGGCGGGGATGTTGAGACGGTTAGCGTGATAGGCTAACCCTTGCGCATGATTGCCGGCGGATGCTGCAAACACACCGCGTTCACGCTCATCAGAACTCAGTTGCAGCAGCTTATTGAGCGCGCCGCGTTCCTTAAAAGCTGAGCTATATTGCTGGTTTTCAGCCTTGATCCACAGTTTGGTGCCCGTCGCTGCACTCAGGCGCTGCGAAAAGGTGCAGGGCGTGCGGACAATATGGCCCGAAATGCGCTCAGAAGCGGCTTCGATGTCTTGGAAAGTAACGGTCATGCGCCTTCCATATCAGAGGTGCGCGCAGGTGGCTTTTAAAAAAACGACGTCGAACAAGAAAATTGGGCGGCAATATAGTTTCAATAGAGACGTTATTTACAATATTTGTGAATCACAATGCAAGTTTGAAGTGAAAATCACACAAAAATTGAGTTATAGTTTTTAATTTTCAACATTTCAGCGCATATTTATTGTAACTCATGGTGTCGGAT
>JBAWDM010000015.1:0-1773 GCA_049590735.1 Asticcacaulis sp.
GCTCAGGGCCTACTGACTGATGCCTTTTGGTGCAACGGGTGTTTTTGCAGCCTGAACTTTTGCGGTGACGGGCTTTGTGGCCTCAGGCGCTTTTTTGGCGGGCAGGGCGACCTCGGCGACAATCTCCTGTGCCGATTTGCCATGAATCTGAGCCGCGACCTGAACAGGCTTGGCGGGGCTTGCCTGCCCGTTTTGCAAGGCATTGACGAGCGTTGCCGTCTGATCCTTTACCCTGGCAGATGCCTGAATGGCCTCGCTGGTATCGGGTTGCGCCTGGCTGGCGATAAGGGTTGTGGTCTGGCGAATGTCGGGCGCCTGTGGCGTTTGCGGCATGACCGAAGGCCGGATGCTGTCGGCGGAATTATCAATCAGGGCGCGGCGGCCACGGAACTGATAGAAGATGTGCGTGCCGACCTGCGTGACGCGGCTCATCGTGTTTGACCAGCGCGGGCTTACATTCGTTGTATGAAAGCTGGTGGCTGTGCCGACATCAGCCATGACATAGCCATTGAGCGCGGCTTCGGCGACCTTTTTGGCGCGACGCCAGGCATTGGGTTCTACACGGGCGCCCATGGCACCGTTGCACACAAAGCTAAACTGGCAGGAGGTGCGCAGATTGGCACCCTGATAGACCACACCACAAATGCTTTTCGGATAGGCGGGATGGCGCACGCGGTTCAGAATGACCTGAGCCACGGCCTGCATGCCGGATGTACCTTCGCCGCGCGCTTCGTAGTAGACGGCCTGAGTCAGGCAATCTGTATCATTGTGGTTGGCGGCTTTGAAATTCATGGCGGCCGCAGCGCGCACAGCCGGGCTGCTGAGCGGGGAGACGGCTGTCATCTCGCTGGAGCGCACCACAAGATTGGCCTGAGCGCCATTGGTGCGGGCGTCTTCGGAGACGCGAATAGCATTGAGATTGTGCGCCAATTGCACATTTTCTTTGTCTTCAATGGCATAGCGTGAAAAGCGCGTGGCAATATTCATAGCCGTGGCATCGACATGACCGTCCGCATTGGCCATCAGCAGGCGGGCGTCGTTGATACGCAGGCTGTCTTGCTGTGCCAGATGATTGCCAAGGCAGACCGCTCCAATCGAAGCGCCCAGCAGCAGGCCTATGGAGCCGGCAGCGAGAAGGGCGCGATTGCGATAGCGGGTTAAGCGTACTGACGTCAAAACTATCTGGTCCTGTGTGACAAAGGCGATATGTGCCTTCTGTAAGTCATGGCGCCTTTGCGAAATCCTTATGCAAAAAGCGGCCATAACAAATGCCAGTTGGACAGATAGGACCGACTGGACAAGGCGCTCTCTAGGTTGGAATTGTGGCAAAAATGTGTTTTTTAGACGTTGATGCTTGGGCAGAACCAGTTGAGCGGTTGCTGAAGCCGGATTGTGACAAGCATAAGGCCTAGGTTACAATCTTTTTATTGACAGGAAAACCAAAGTAATCATTGGTTTAATTATACGCAGTGATTGGATTTTATTATTTCAGTTTGCTTTATAGTCAAATTTTTATGCAGATAAACTTAGTTTAAAAAAACATTAAGAGCGATGCTCATAAGATATCGTGATCACCTTCCGCTAACGGAAAGTAACGGGCGCGTGATAAGCGTCTGGATTTGCTATAAAATTTTCATGCCTTTTATAAGTCCCCTGACAAGTTCTGACGCCTGAAAAGGGTAAGACAGCCGGGGGATGAGGGGATAAAGTTTTTTTATCTGCCCCTATCATTTTTTTCGCCTCAGCCTATGTTGTGTTCATGGCACGTTCTAA
>JBAWDM010000016.1:0-11870 GCA_049590735.1 Asticcacaulis sp.
GGTCTGGCGCGCGGCGGCTCGCTTGATAATGCCATTGTCATTGATGGCGATGTGATCCTCAACGAAGGCGGTCTGCGCTTTCCGGACGAATTTGTGCGTCACAAGGCTCTGGACGCTATCGGCGATCTCTATGTTTTGGGCATGCCCATTCTTGGCCGTTTTGAAGGCATTCGGGCTGGTCACGGCCTTAATAATGCCCTTGTTCGTGCCCTATTGTCGCAACCGGATGCCTACCGGATTGTTACACTTGGGTGTAAGCTGGCGAATGTCGGCTAAACTGTTCTTTCCTGCATAAGCGTCAAACGGGTGCGAATCCGGTTGGCGTGGCAGAGACGCTCGTGTAGATGTATCCTTAACAGATAAGATCAGCGTCATAACCGGACGCTAAGATGAGGGTTATTACGTGAGCGTTGTGGGGCTTCTCAAAACATCAGCTATTGTTATTCTTCTGGCCACAGTTTCCGTCGCCGGCCTGAGTGCCTGCCAGAGCAAGAATAAGGTCGAGCATCTGGTCTATGAAGAACGGCCCGTTGAGTTGCTCTATCAGACCGGCATGAAAAGTCTGGATGACAAAAACTGGAAGGATGCGGTTTCCTATTTCGAAGAAGTGCAGCGTCAGCACCCCTATTCGGAATGGTCACGCCGCGCCATCGTCATGATCATCTATGCCAATTATCAGGCCGACAACTATGCCGACGCCGTGAAGGCCGCCGATGAGTTCATCAAGCTGTATCCCGGCAGCGAACTGACGCCCTATGCCTATTACATGAAGGCCATATGCTCGTTTGAGCAGATTGTCGATGTCGGCCGCGATCAGGGCTATACAGACAGTGCCAAAGCTTTGCTGAGCGATGTGGTGCGCCGCTATCCCGACAGTGAATATGCCAAGGATGCCCGCGTCAAGCTGGACATGGTGCAGGATCAGCTGGCCGGTAAGGAAATGGATGTCGGGCGCTGGTATCTGAACGACAATCAGCCTCTGGCCGCGATTGGCCGCTTTAAAACCGTGGCCAGTGATTACCAAACCACCAGCCACACACCCGAAGCCCTCTATCGTTTGGTCGAGGCCTATGAGATGATCGGCCTGCACGAAGAAGCGGTGCGTAATGGCGCGGTACTGGGCTATAATTATCCCGGCGACCGTTGGTATAGTGCCGCCTATAAGCTGTTGAAATCGAAAGGGGCAACGCCGGAAGTCGCACCCGATCCCAATGGCAAAAAGGGCGTAGATGCGCCGGATCTGAAAAAGAAAAAAAGCTGGCTCAGCTTTATGAAGTTCGACAAGGACTGAAAAAAGTTCTCTAAATGTTCTTGCATTTTTGCGCCAAATTGATCTAAGCTGTCCAGGCAGACTTAGGATATGAATAGTCTGCGTCGGCATGGATGATAAGCCCGCATGTTAACCCGACTTACCATTTTGGATGTTGTGCTGGTCGATCGGCTTGAGTTGGATATTCGTTCCGGCCTGAGTGTGCTGACGGGCGAAACCGGCGCGGGTAAATCCATCCTGCTTGACTCGCTGGGTTTGGCCACGGGCACCAGGGCAGATGCGGGTTTGATACGTTCCGGTGCTACGCAGGCCTCTGTCACGGCTGAATTTGAAATCCCGGCCAGCCATCCCATCTATCATTTTCTTGAAGATAAGGGCTTAGCACTTGAGCCCGGAGAGCCGCTTTTGCTGCGCCGTGTCGTGGCGTGTGACGGCCGCTCCAAAGCCTTTGTCAACGACCAGTCGGTCAGTGTGGCAGTCTTGAAGGCTCTTGGTGAAAACCTGCTTGAGGTGCATGGTCAGCATGAAACCGTGGGGCTTTTGGATGCCCGCTCGCATCTGGGCATGCTCGATGCATACGGGGCCAATCAGGTGGAAATGGCCAGGGTGTCAGAGAGCTGGCGTGCGCTCAAAGCCTTGCGTGATGAGCATCGTGATGTGATGAAGCGGGCGCAGGCCGATCAGGCAGAACTGGAAACCCTGACCCTACGTTTGCAGGAACTCGATCGTCTCAATCCGCAACCGGATGAAGAAGCCCAACTGGCGTCTGAGCGGGCCTTGCTGGGCTCAGGCGAACGGGCATTAGAGGATATTTCTGAAGCCCGTAACGCGGTGGGCGGCGATCAGCTATCGCAGCGCCTGGTGAAGGCGTTTCGCGCCCTTGATCATGCGCGCACGCGCGCCATGCAGGCCGGCGCCACCAGTGAGGATGAGGTGCTGAAACGCCTGAGCGCGGCGGCCGATGCGCTGGACCGTACCCTGATTGCCGCCGATGAGGCCTTGGCGCTAATGGATCAGGCGGCCGATAGTCTGGATGTAGAGCCCGGGCAGCTGGATCGCGTCGAGGAACGCTTGTTCGCCTTACGGGCCATGGCGCGTAAGCTGGGCGTTCTGGTCGAAGACCTGCCCAAGGAACGTGTGCGGATTGCCGAAAGCCTGAACCGCATCGAAGATATGGAGGCCCATCTGTCGCGTCTGAACATCGACGTGCAGATGGCTGAGACGGCCTTCCATGCGGCGGTTATAAGCCTGAGAGAGCGGCGTCAACAGGCGGGTGAGGCCCTGAGTGTGGCGGTCATGAATGAACTGACGCCGTTGAAACTGGATAAGGCGCGGTTCCGTGTGGCCATGCATGCTTTGCCGACTGAGCGATATGGCATGCAGGGCGGGGATGGGGTTGAGTTTGAAATCAAAACCAATCCGGGGGCGGACTGGGGAGGTTTGGGCGCGATTGCTTCGGGCGGTGAGCTGGCGCGTTTTGCTCTGGCCCTTAAGGCGGCGCTGGCCAGTTCTGGTTTTGGCCGCGAAGCCGAAGACGCCATGACGCCGGTGATGATTTTTGATGAGGTCGATCAGGGCGTGGGCGGCGCTGTGGCTGATGCGGTCGGCTTGCGGTTAAAACGGCTGGCGCAAACCGCTCAGGTGATTGTCGTGACCCATAGCCCGCAGGTGGCAGCGCGCGGGGATCAGCACCTGAAAGTCTCCAAAGGCACTTACCAACTGGAAGATGGCAGCGAAGGTGTGCGCTCCGGCGTGCAGGTTTTGCAACCGGATGAGGCCTTAGAGGAACTGGCGCGCATGTTATCGGGGGCTGAGGTGACGCCGGAGGCGAGAGCGGCAGCGACAAGACTTAAAATGGCTGAAGCAGTGTGAGTGTGGGTAGTGTGACTGGAGTGTGCGACCTATGACGATTGATGATGCCCGCGCCGCCCATTCAGATCTGGTTGCGCAGATTGCGCATCATCGTGCGCTTTATTATAACGAAGAAACGCCGGAACTGACCGATGCCGACTATGATGCGCTTGAGGCCCGGTTGCGTGCGATTGAGGCGGATTATCCGGAACTGAAAACGCCGGACAGTCCTTCCCAGACAGTGGGCGGCACAGTATCGGCCAAGTTTTCAGCCGTTACGCACGGTGTGCCCATGCTGTCGCTGGATAATGCGTTTTCTTCCGAAGATGTCGTCGATTTTGAAGCGAAAATTCGCCGCTTTCTTAAAATACCGGACAGCGAGCCGGTCGACTTTGCGGCGGAACCGAAGATTGACGGCGTATCATGCAGCCTGTTGTATATAAACGGCGAATTGGTGCGCGCCGCCACACGGGGCGATGGCCGCACAGGTGAGGACATCACTGAAAACGCCCGCACCATTGCTGATATTCCGCACCACCTAAAAGGGCATGACTGGCCGGATAGCATAGAGGTGCGCGGCGAAGTCTATATGCCATTGGCGGCCTTTGCTGACATGAATGCGAAGGCGGCTGAGGGCGGTGCCAAGGTGTTTGCCAATCCGCGTAATGCGGCATCGGGCGCTTTGCGGCAACTGGATGCCAGCGTTACGGCGTCGCGGCCTTTGGCCTTTTTCGCCTATGCTTGGGGCGAAGTCAGTACTGAGGGCTTCGTCGACACGCAATCCGAAGCCTTGGAAAAATTCCGGCAATGGGGTTTTTCCGTTAATCCGAATTCTGTGCGGGTCAGGGGCGCGCAAGGCTTAATTGAGGTCTATGAGCGTATCGGTAAGGACCGCTCCGGGCTTGGTTATGATATTGACGGTGTAGTCTATAAGGTTGACCGGCTGGACTGGCAGCGGCGCCTGGGCTTTGTATCGCGCTCACCGCGCTGGGCAATTGCGCATAAATTTCCGGCGCAGCAGGCCCTCACGCGCCTGACGGCCATTGATATTCAGGTGGGACGCATGGGGACTTTGACGCCTGTGGCCCGCCTTGAATCGATCAATGTCGGCGGCGTGGTGGTAACCAATGTCACCCTGCATAATGCCGATGAGATTGAACGTAAAGATGTTCGTATCGGCGATTGTGTGCGGGTGCAGCGCGCCGGAGATGTCATCCCGCAAATTGTCGCTGTGGAGTTGAACGACCGTCCGGCGGATGCAAAACCCTATGATTTCCCCGTTCTATGTCCGTGCCCGCTCAAGACCGAAGTGGTGCGCGAAACCAATGCCAAGGGCGAAGACGGTGTGGCGCGCAAATGCTCCGGTGATCAGGCCTGTCCGCATCAGCGTGTCGAATACCTCAAATATGTCGTCAGCCGCCGTGTTCTGGACATCGAAGGTCTGGGCGAAAGCAATATTGACATCTTCCACAGGGCCGAACTTCTGAATGAACCGGCGGATATTTTTCTCTTGCGTGACCGCGCCGATGAGGTTCGCGCGGCAGTGCTCAATGAACGCAAACGACAATCAGCCCTGCGGCAGGAAAAAGCCGGTACGGCCCCCAATAAGGCTCTTTCGGATTCCGATCGCGCCTTTGCCGGTATCGACAAGCTTTTTGACACTATCGAAGAGCGCCGCGACCTGACGCTGGAACGCTTTATTGCCGCGCTCGGTATCAAACATGTCGGCGACACCACAGCCAAACTTCTGGCCCGCGCCTATGGTTCAGAACGCGCTTTTTATGCATCTATGGTGGCGGCGGCGGATGGGGATGAGCCGGCGCGTGAAGGCTTAGAGCATCATGATCAGATCGGGCCTGTCGTGGCATCGTCGGTCGTCAGCTATTTTGCCCATCCCTATCAACGCGGTATCTATGACCGTTTTGTGCAACAGGTGCAGGTGCGCGATGCCGAAGCTGTGGCCTCTACCACGGTCGTGTCGGGCAAGACAGTGGTGTTTACCGGCGCACTGGAGCGCTTCACCCGCGACGAAGCCAAGGCGCAGGCCGAACGGCTGGGGGCAAAAGTGTCTGGCTCAGTATCGGCCAAAACGGATATGGTGGTGGCCGGACCGGGCGCTGGATCAAAATTAAAAAAAGCGGCGGAATTGGGCGTGACCGTCATGACCGAGGACGAATGGCTTGCACTGATACAGCCATAATGTGACAATTAGGTCAGACGATCCGATTGGGCTGTTATGACATTTATTGCTATCGACTTTGAAACGGCCAACGAACAGCGCGGCAGTGCCTGTTCGGTCGGTTTGGCGTGGATAGATAATAATGAGATCACCCGCATTGAAGAACGCCTGATACGCCCCAAAGACATGCGCTTTTCCGGCATGAATATCGCCATTCACGGCATCCGTCCGGAACATGTAGAGGATGCGCCCGAATTTCCGGCGGTCATGGCGGAGTTTTGGGAGGATATCAATGCGGCGGTCATGATCGCCCATAATGCCGCCTTTGATATGAGCGTTATCCGCAATGCCTATGATCAATATGGCCTTCACTATCCGCAATTTGATTATCTGTGTACGCTGCAAATGTCGCGCAAGGTCTGGACGCATCTGCCTTCACACCGTTTATCGGATTTGTCCGCACATATAGGTCACGCCTTCAGACACCATAATGCCGCCGAAGATGCCGCCATGTGCGGACGGGTGGCGCTGGCCATCGCCAAAGATCTGGGCGTGGGGCATATTGGTGACATCTCAAAAGCGATTTCTATGTCACCGGGACGGCTGCATGCGGGTGGCTACAGACCCTGTTCGTGTCCCAATTGGTCTTCGGCATCCCACTTAAAAAGACCGCGCAAATGGGGATACGGCTTATGAAAATCGCGCTTATCACCGGTGCCGGCAGCGGTATTGGCCGTGCCGTGGCCATTGAACTGGCGCAAGCTGGCTTTGGTCTTGTGCTGGCTGGTCGCCGCCCTGAGGCTTTACAAGAAACACTGGCCTTGTCGGGTGCGGATGGGCTTTGTGTCGCCACCGATGTCAGTGACGCAGACGACGTGGCAGGCCTGTTTGCGGCGGGGATCGAACGCTTTGGCCGGATTGATCTGGTCTTCAATAATGCAGGCATAAGCGCCCCCTCAGTGCCTTTGGATGAACTCGCGCCTGACGTGATAGGGAGTCTGATCAACACCAATGTTCTGGGGCCGCTTTTGTGTGCGCGTGAGGCTTTTAAGGTGATGAAAACACAAAGCCCGCAAGGCGGCCGCATCATCAATAATGGCTCGGTCTCGGCTTATGGCCCGCGCCCGAACAGCGCGCCCTATGTGGCCAGCAAGCACGCCATGACCGGCCTGACCAAATCGCTGATCCTGGACGGCCGCGCCTATGGCATTACGGCAGCGCAGATTGATATTGGCAATGCCGTCACCGACATGTCAGCCAAAATGGCCACGGGCATGAAGCAGGCCAATGGCGACATCCGGCCTGAGCCGCGCATGGATGTGGCCCATGTGGCGCGAACGTTACGTTATATGGCGGAGCTCCCGCCCGAAGCGAACATGCCGTTTGTGACTCTGATGGCCAGCGAGATGCCGCTTTATGGAAGGGGTTAAAGCGGCTTACAAACCTCAACCAGCCATGTGCGCACCTCATCCGTGACGAGCGGGCTGAGGAGCTCGACACATCTGGCATGGTAGGTGTCCATATAGGCGCGTTCTTGCGGGCTCAGCATGTCGACCTCAATCAGCCTGCGGTCAATGGGGGCCCATGTCAGGTTTTCAAACCCGTGCATGGGGCGTTCACCACCCGCAGGTATCGCCGCCTCGGTGACAAATTGCAGATTTTCAATGCGGATGCCGAAGGCCTTTTCCTTATAGAAGCCGGGCTCATTCGATACGATCATTCCGGTTTGCAGTGGATAGCGGTTCAGCCCGCGTGAGATGCGCTGCGGGCCTTCATGGACACCCAGATAAGAGCCGACACCGTGGCCGGTGCCATGGTCATAATCAAAGCCTTCGGCCCACAAAAATTGCCGCGCTAAGGTATCCAGATGCGTGCCGGTTGTGCCGGCAGGAAAACGCACCGTGGCCAGGCCAATATGTCCTTTGAGCACCAGCGTGAACATGCGTTTATGTTCGGGCGTGGGCTCGCCGATTGCCATAGTGCGGGTGACGTCGGTGGTGCCATCAAGATATTGCGCACCGGAATCGACCAGCAGCAGATTGCCTTTGGCCAGTTTCAGATCACTGTCGACATTGACCTTATAGTGGGGCAGGGCGCCATTGGGCCCAAAACCGGAAATGGTGTCAAAACTTAGGTCTTTCAGGGCATAACCGCTTTTTTGCGCCCCCTCTATACGGATGGATTCCAGCTTTTTTGCCACCTCTATTTCGGTCGGCAGGGTGTCTTGCGCCTCAGTGGCAATCCAGTGAATAAAGGTGGTCAGATAGGCCCCGTCACGGATATGAGCCGCTTTCGTGCCAGCCAGTTCGACATCGTTTTTGCAGGCACGCGGCAGGGCGCACGGATCATCGGCGGTGACCGGCACGGCTCCGGCGGCGGTAAGGGCCTCCATCCAGTAGGCCGAGGATTGCTGGGCGTCGATCATAACGCTTTGGCCCTTAAAAGCTTGCAGGCTAAGGGCCGCTTTATCAGGGTTTTTGACGCTGACTTCGTTGCCGAGCCATTCCAAAAGACCTTCGCTGATCTTGGCCGGTTCGATAAACAGCTCGGCCGATCCGTCGGCTTTCAGGATCGCCTGACCCAGTGGCAGGGGGGAGCGGATGACATCGCCACCACGGATATTGAACAACCACGCCAAGGAGGTTGGGGCTGTGATCAGGGCAGCCGCTAAGCCATGCGATTGCAGCACATAGGCCAGATGGGCGCGTTTATCGGCGCTAGAAACCCCGGCATAATCTAGAGGATGGGGCACAATGGGGGCTAAGGGCTGGGCGGGTCTTGCGGCCCCCCAGGCCATATCCAGCGGATTGGCAGCCGTGGCTTTAAGGGTCACACCTGCGCCTTTTGCGGCGGTGGTCAGGGCACTGAGGGCTGTGGGACTGATCAGGGCCGGATCATAGCCGATGACGGAGCCCTTGGGTGCAGCCGCCACGGCATCGCTCAGGGCGGTGGCGTTATAGTCTGCGACTTCAAATACGGCGCGGTCGGTCTGCTGGCGGGACTGGACAGCATATCGGCCATCGGCGAACAGGATGGCGCGATCCATGAAAATGATAGCGGCGCCGGCCGAGCCGGTAAAGCCGGATACCCACGCTAAGCGTTCATTGGCATCGGGCAGATATTCGTTTTGATGCTCGTCTTCATGCGGCACAATAAAACCATCGAGCCCCTGTTTTTGCATCTCAGCCCGCAGGGCGGTGATATGGACAAGGCCTTGCGACGGATTGGTAGTGACATCGTAATGTTGAAAAGCGGGATGTGCGGAATCAGCGGTCATGACAGGGCCTTATCAGAAATGAACTCTATATATAGGCCGCTGGGGCGTGGGTTCAAAGACTTTATGACCCGCTATGACATCCTACAGCTTCTGCATGACTAATGTACACCAGGCGTCGCGGTGCAAATGGCGCACAAAGCGGAAGCCCTTGCTTAGGTAAGCCGCTTTCACAAAGCGTTCCTGTGTGCGCAAAAGACCTGACAGGATGACCAGACCCTTTGGTTTCAGTGCCCCATGAATGGACATGGACAGCCCCACCAGAGGCCGCGCCAAGATATTGGCAAAAACCAGATCGTAGGGGCCATCCTGACGCACCAGACGGTGATTGAGGCCATTGGCATAGACAAATCGTGCATGACAATGATTGAGCTTGGCGTTTTCATTGGAAATGCGCACGCTGTTGATGTCGATATCGGTGCCAATGGCCACGCGGGTGCCGGTACGCGCGGCTGCAATCGCCAGAACGCCTGTGCCGGCCCCCACGTCCAGCACGCGTTCAAAGCGTCCGGATTTTAACAAATCATTATAGGCCTGAAGACAGCCAACAGTCGTGCCGTGGTGGCCTGTGCCAAAGGCGGCCCCGGCTTCGATGCGCAGATTGACCGTGTTGACCGGGGCGCGGCCGCCATCATGAATGCCATAAACGAAGAAGCGACCCGCCCGCACCGGCGGCAGGCCGGACAGGGCCATGGCCAGCCAGTCGGCATCCGCCAGTTGCTCGACCTGAACCTTCAATGCTGTATAAGCGGACAGAACCAGTTGAATGCCATCGCTTTCTGCCTGAGTGGTCGGAAACGCATCTATGCGCCAGACATCATGATCCTCATCTTCCTCCAGGATAGAATAGGTGGCCCCTTCAAGGTCGAGAGTGTCGTCCATAGCCTCTGCGGCAGCTTCGGAGATGCGGCGTGGGCCACGGGCAATGATTTGTTGCGGATGATAGGTCATATGGATTTTTTACTCAGCATAGGTGCAGTTTAGATGCGGAATTGATTATGGCTGCCGATTCAGGTAGCGTGTTATTTTTAAGTGTGCCACCTGCGACTGATCTCTCTTATCTGCGGCACACCCTTACTTGGGCAATTAAGGACTGACGATGGCGAGAGCTACCACAAAATCAACTTCGGGCGATAAAAAAACAACGTCCGCAGACATTCCCGCCGATGCGGGTGTGAAAAAGACACTGGCGCGTAAGGCCACAACGCCGGCTGCGATTAAAAAACCGGCTGTGACGCCTAAGGCCAAGGCCGCCATGCCTGCGGCTAAGACACCGGCAGCGGCGGTTAAAAAGACCACCGCCGTCAAAAAGGCACCGGCCGCCAAAGCCACAGGAACAGCGACGACACCTGCCGCCAAGCCCGCCGCCAAGAAAGCTGTTGCCGCCACCAAGCCGATAGCTAAGCCTGTCGCAAAACCGACTGCCAAGGTAACGGCGGATAAGGCCGCAGCCGTAAAGCCGGCCCTGAAAAAAGCAGCACCGGCGAAGCCTGCCCCGGTTAAGGCAGCGGCACCCAAAACGGCTCCCGCTAAAAAGGTTGTCGCAAAAGCCGACAGTGTTGTCGAAGCCGCGCAAACGAAAATTGATGAGGCCGTCAAGTCCGCGCAACCGGTTGTGAATGACATGCAGGCCAAGGCCGATAAGGCTGTCGATCAGGCGCAAAGCAAGATTGATGATGCCGTGGCGGCCGCTCAGCCCAAGCTGGAGGAACTGTCCAAAAAGGCTGATGAGGTGGCCAGTCGCGCAGCCGAGCCGCCCAAGAAAAAGCCCGGTTTCTGGGCGCGCCTGTTCGGCGGTTAAGCTGTCGAATGAGCATTATTGATTGACAAACCCCTCCGGAGCCCGCTTCGGAGGGGTTTTTGTTGAATGAAATCCGGCTTTGCGGGCACAAAGACGTTGCGCTTTGGGCGGACAGGTCATATCGGATAGGGCAGATTTGCCGCCTGCCCATATACCCGCCTGTATTGAGGAGATTTTCCATATGACCAAGCCGACCTTCCGCACTGAAACCGATACATTTGGCCCTATAGACGTCGATAACAGTGTTTATTGGGGCGCACAGGCGCAACGGTCCTTGGGCAATTTCAAAATCGGCTGGGAAAAGCAGCCCCTGCCCATCGTGCGGGCCTTAGGCATCGTCAAGCGCGCTGCGGCGGAAACCAATATGGCTTTGGGTAAGCTGGATGCCACGATTGGCGGCGCTATTATTCAGGCTGCCAACGAAGTGATCGAAGGCAAGCTGGATGCCCATTTTCCATTGGTCGTCTGGCAGACGGGGTCGGGCACGCAGTCGAACATGAACGCCAATGAGGTGATTTCCAATCGCGCCATTGAAATTCTGGGCGGTGAAATGGGCAGCAAAAAGCCGGTTCACCCCAATGATCATGTGAATATGTCGCAGTCGTCAAACGACACCTATCCAACCGCCATGCATGTGGCCTGCGCCGAAGAAATTTCGCATCGCCTGCTGCCTGCGCTGCAAACCCTGCGCAATGCCCTGAACGATAAGGCCGAAGCCTGGAAGGCGATCATCAAGATCGGCCGCACCCACACGCAGGACGCGACACCGCTGACGCTGGGGCAGGAGTTTTCCGGCTATACCCAGCAGATTACCAATGGCATTGAGCGCATCGAGCAGACTTTGCCTAAGCTCATGCAATTGGCGCAAGGCGGCACGGCGGTCGGCACCGGCCTGAATGCGCCTATCGGTTTTGCCGAAGGTGTGGCCGACAAGATCGCGTCGATCACGGGTCTGGGTTTCACCACGGCGCCGAATAAATTTGAAGCTTTGGCGGCCCATGACGCCATGGTGTTTTCGCACGGGGCCATCAATACGGTGGCGGCATCCTTGTTCAAGATCGCCAATGATATTCGCTTTTTGGGATCCGGCCCGCGTTCCGGTTTGGGCGAATTGGCTTTGCCGGAAAATGAGCCGGGTTCCTCGATCATGCCGGGCAAGGTCAATCCAACCCAGTGTGAAGCCTTAACGCAGGTATGCGTGCAGATTTTCGGCAACAACGCGGCGCTGACCTTTGCCGGTTCGCAAGGTCATTTTGAGCTGAATGTCTTCAATCCGGTCATGGCCTATAACTTCCTGCAAAGTGTGCGTTTGATGGCCGATGCCGCCATATCCTTTACCGATAATTGCGTGGTCGGTATTGAGCCGCGCCTTGATAATATCAAGCGTGGGTTGGAAAATTCACTGATGCTGGTGACGGCGCTCAATGGCAAGTTGGGTTATGATGCCTGCGCCAAGATCGCCAAGACGGCCCACAAAAATGGCACGACCCTGCGC
>JBAWDM010000017.1:0-14482 GCA_049590735.1 Asticcacaulis sp.
GACCTGCATGGAGCAGGTCTTACGGCCTTATTTTATGTCATCAGTCCCTGAACAGAAGCGGGGCGAATTCATGCAGGGCGCGCCGCCAGGACAGGAATTCGTGGCCTGTGTTCGGTGAGACGTAAAAGACGCTGTTGAAGCCGGTGGCCTTGAGGCCTGCGGCATTGGCGCGCGGATCCATGGCGGGGCCGCCCGGCGGGCCGACATGCTTGCCTTCGAGTTCGCGGCTGCCGAAGCTGGCAAAGGCCAGTTTCACCTTGTCTTTGAAGCCGGGGGTCTTGAGGTCATCAACTGAGAAGGTGCCGCCGCTAAACACACCAATATAGGCAAATGTATCGGGATGAGCCGATGTGATCATTTTCGTTTCCATGCCGCCCATCGACAGGCCGGCCATAGCGCGGTGATCGGCATCGGCCTTTGTGCGGAAATGGCTGTCGACATAGGGGATGAGTTCGTCCAGCAGCACAGTCTGGAAGGGCTTGATGTCGAAACTGTTCATGCCGCCCATGCGCGTATCATTGGTCATGCCGTAGGTCATGACGACGATGAAGGGCTTGGATTTACCTTCTGCGATCAGATTGTCCATGATCAGATTGGCGCGGCCCTGGTTCGGCCATGAGTTTTCGTCTTCGCCCCAGCCATGTTGCAGGTATAAAACCGGATAGCGGATGCTTGGGTCCTTGCCATAGCCCGGTGGCGTATAGACAAAGGCGCGGCGTTGCGTGCCCGTGCTGGGGGAAGCAAACAGAATCCGGGCCATATTGCCGTGGGGCACATCTTTGAGGGCATAGAAGCTATAGTCCTTAGCGGGGATTTCAATGCCACTTGAGGTCTGGAAGCTCAGAGCGCCCGGATCGTTGAAATCACCACCGTCAATGGTCAGATGGTAATAATGAAAGCCTTCATCCTCAGGCTTGTCGGTCGTGCCTGTCCAGAAGCCGTCAGCGCCCTTGGTCAGGGGCGTGCCGCCGCCCAGGCTGACGGAGACGCTTTTGGCATCAGGGGCCTTGACGCGGAAGCGGGCATAGCCCTGACTGTTGACCTGCGGATAGTCCTGAGCGGGCTGGTTCAGGCTGGAGGGTTTGAAATCATCCGCAATGGGTTGCGGCGCTGTCTGTGCGGCGGCCTGAGGTGGCGCGGCATTTTGTGCGGCCACAGGGCCTGCGACGATGGGGCCTGTGAAGATAAGGGCAGCCAGAGCTGCGGTGATGGCGGTTTTCAATGAACGTCTCCCTGTTTCTGATTTGACGGCTCTTGTGGCCGTTTATTTAGTCAGACTAATACATAGATTAAGAGGGGTCACAACTGATCACATTGTGAATTATTTGTAATCTCGATGTCGACTTTGTGGAGATGAGATAAGACTGTCTCTATGGGCATAGGCCCGTCTGTCAGGCATGATGTATGAGGCGAATGGAATTACCGGGGCTGAGATGAACGGGCAAGGTGTGATCAGGGTGCGTGATTATAATCCAGATGATATAGACACGCTTATGAGGCTGTTTCAGGCTGCTGTCGCAGCCATTCCTCAGACTGATTATACATCAGATCAGTTGCGAGCCTGGGCCTCCCAACGTCTGGACAGGGACGCGTGGCTTATAAGGCGGGCGTCTAAACCGACCTTTGTGGCGCAGATTGACGATGAGATTGCCGGTTTCAGTGACCTGACCGACGCAGGCTATATCGACATGATGTTTGTTCATCCCCAATATCAGGGTAAGGGCGTAGCCAGGGCGCTGTTTGCGCGCATTATGGATGTGGCTCAACGCAAAGCCATTCGGATGCTGGAGACAGATGCCAGCATAACGGCTCGGCCGTTTTTTAAAAGCTGTGGGTTTGAAACCCTTAGCTCACAGGAGGTGGCGATCGGTGGTCAGGTTTTGAGAAACTATAGGATGCGCCTGTCTTTGTGAGGCGATCACGGACGGGAAGCCAAATCATAATCCGGGGTGTTTCACACAGTCTGACTTGCCTAATGTCATGAGTCAGGTTCAATGGTGACTTTCATCTCTAAAGCCTGACGTGACCCATGACCCACCTTCCCCTCTGGACATTTGACGAACTGGCTCTGGCCACAGGCGGCACCTTAACAGGTCTTGGTGGGGTGCCGGTGGCTACGGGTGTTAATTTCGACAGTCGCGCTCTGATGTCAGGCGATGTGTTTCTGGCGCTTTCAGGCGCGCGCGATGGTCATGATTTCGTGCCACAGGCCTTTGCGGCAGGGGCAGCCATTGCGGTGACGCGCAGGCCCATAGAGGGCGGGCCCTGTCTGCTGGTGCCCGATGTGCAAAAGGCACTTGAGGGCATGGCGGTGTTTGCGCGCAATCGGGCTGTGTCGGCGCGGCGAGGCGCGGTCACAGGCTCAGTCGGCAAGACCAGTGTGACACAGATGGTTATGCAGGGGCTGGTGCGGGCAGGTAAGGCGCATTCGGCCATCAAAAGCTTTAACAACCATATCGGCGTGCCCCTGACCTTGGCGCGCATGCCGGCCGACACTGAGCGCGCCGTCTTTGAAATCGGCATGAACCATGCGGATGAAATCACCCCTTTGTCAGAGTTTGTCGCCCCGCATGCGGTGATTATCACCACGGTCGGCGGCGCGCATACCGAGAATTTTCCGGATGGCGATGCCGGTGTGGCGCGCGCCAAGGCCGAGATTTTTGACGGATTGGTGCCGGGGGGACTGGCCATTCTCAATGCCGATAATATCTGGTTCGATTTCCTTCAGCGTGAGGCGCGGGGTGCGGGGGCACTGGTGGCGGCCTTTGGCGAAGGCGGCGGCAATGACGCCCAGCTTGTCTCGCATATTGTAAGCGGTGACCGCGCCCATGTGACCGCCCGTTTTCATGGCCGTGAGATCGGTTTTTCTCTGGCCCATACCGGCAAGCATCAGGCGATGAACGCCATGTCGGTTCTGTTGATGCTGGAGGCTTTGGGCGTCGATCCGGAGACATCTGTGGCGGCGCTTGAAGGGGCAGATGCTCTGGATGGTCGTGGCAAGGTCACGCGCAAAAGCTTTAAGGGCGGCGAAATTACAATCATTGACGAAAGCTATAACGCCAATCCGGTCTCGATGACGGCGACCTTGCAGGCCTTGGGGCAGCAACCGAAACCCGCCGGATCACGCAAAATTGTCGTGCTGAGCGATATGCTGGAACTGGGGCCGGATGAGGCGGCCCTGCATGCCGGTCTGGCGTCTGTTATCACCGATCAGGCCATAGATCAGGTCTATCTGGCCGGGCCTTTGATGCGGCACCTGTGGGAGGCCTTACCTATAGACTTGCGGGGGGGCCATGCCGCGACGGCCGCAGAATTATTGCCGGTGCTGATTGAAGGCTTGCAAAAGGGGGATGTGGTTATGATAAAGGGCTCCAACGGTTCGAAAGCCGGACTGATCGCCAAAGCGCTTTTGTCTCTGGACTAGAGCAAATTTCGTTTATACCGGCCCGTGCGGCTTTGAGGGAATTGAGTCTCTATGTTTTATCTGCTGTACGAGCATTTTCAGGGCCTGAATGAGCATTGGCCGCTGCTGAATCTGATGAAGTATCAGACGGTGCGCATCTTTCTGGCCATGATCACCTCTATGATTGTCGCCGTCGCCATGGGATCGCGCTTTATCAACTGGATGCGCTCTAAGCAGGGCCGGGGTCAGCCGATCCGCGAAGATGGGCCATCGACGCACCTTTTGACCAAAAAAGGCACGCCGACCATGGGCGGGTTGATGATTTTGGCGGGTATTGCTGTGGGTACGATCCTGTGGGCTGATCCCCATTCTGCCTCGGCCTGGGTCGTATTTTTCGTGACCATGGCCTATGGGGTTTTAGGTTTTATCGACGATTACGCCAAGGTGACCAAGCAGACATCGGCGGGTCTGTCTTCGATGCAAAAGCTAATTGCGCAGATTGTCGTTGCCGTGATTGCCGTGGCAGTCATCATCTATTATTCGCCCGCACCGCCCGATGCGCCGCATATGGCGACATCGCTTGTTGTGCCGGTTTTTAAAAACTTTATTTTCAATCTGGGCTATTTTTATCTGGTGTTTGGTGCGGTGGTGATTGTCGGGGCTTCCAATTCGGTAAACCTGACCGACGGGCTGGACGGGCTGGCGATTGTGCCGGTCATGATTGCCGCCGGAGCCTTTTCTCTGATCGCCTATCTGGTCGGCAA
This sequence comes from Asticcacaulis sp., assembly GCA_049590735.1. GTDB lineage: Bacteria > Pseudomonadota > Alphaproteobacteria > Caulobacterales > Caulobacteraceae > Asticcacaulis. The sequence continues at coordinate 4,168 of JBAWDM010000017.1, forward strand.
TGCCAAGTTCGCCGGCTATCTGATCATCCATTTTGTGCCCGGTGCCGGTGAGGTGGCGGTGATCTGTGCGGCCATTATCGGCGGCGGCATGGGCTTTTTGTGGTATAACGCCCCGCCGGCCAAGATATTTATGGGTGATACGGGGTCACTGGCGCTGGGGGGCGGTCTGGGGGCTGTGGCCGTGGCACTGAAGCATGAAATCGTACTGGGAATTATCGGTGGCCTGTTTGTAGTTGAGGCCCTGTCGGTCATGATACAGGTGGGATATTTCAAGCTGACCAAGAAGCGGGTTTTTCTGATGGCCCCGATTCATCACCATTTCGAAAAGCTGGGCTGGGCGGAATCGACCATTGTGATCCGTTTCTGGATCATAGCCGCGCTTCTGGCCATGGTGGGTTTGGCGACGTTGAAACTCAGATAAGCGAGAAGGCACTATGATCCCTGTCAAAGGTTTTGAAGGCAAACGTGTCGCCATATTCGGGCTGGGCCGTTCCGGCCTGTCGGCGGCTCGGGCCTTAAAGGCGGGCGGGGCTGAGCCTATTCTGTGGGACGATAAGCCGTCCAATCTGTTGCCGGCCACAAAAGCCGGGTTTACCATTGAAGACCTGCATAAGGCCGACTGGGGTGATATTGCCGCGCTCGTCCTGTCGCCAGGTGTGCCGCTCACCCATCCGGCGCCGCACTGGAGCGTGGAGATGGCGCGGGCCGCAGGTGTGCCGGTGGTGGGGGACATTGAGCTGTTTGCCCGGACACTGGCGGCCTTGCCTGCGCACAAACGCCCGCGCACTGTGGCCATTACCGGCACCAATGGCAAGTCGACGACCACGGCCCTGATTGGCCACATACTCAAAAACGCCGGTAAGGATGTCCATGTCGGCGGCAATATCGGCATAGGCGTGCTGGATTTGCCGGACATACATGCGGGGGCCATCTATGTTATTGAAACCTCATCGTATCAGCTGGATCTGACGCTGAGCTTTGCGCCGGATGTCGCCGTGCTTCTGAACATCACGCCGGATCATCTGGATCGTCACGGTGGCATGGCGGGCTATATTCAGGCCAAGAACCGCATCTTCATGTCGCAAAGCGCGCAGCAAACCGCTGTGGTCGGGGCGGATGACGATTATACGGCCGCCCTCATCAGCGATATGCGCGTCAAGGCACCGGTCAAGCTGATTTCGATCTCGGCGCGGCGCACACTGGGGCACGGCGTCTATGCGCTGAATGGTGTTTTGTATGACGGCACCAGTGTGAGGGCGCGTCAGGTCATTGATCTGAAATCTATCCGTACCCTGACCGGACGGCATAACTGGCAAAACGCGGCAGCGGCCTACAGTGCCTGCAAGGCGCTGGGGCTTGAGCCGGAAGAAATCCTCGCGGGTATGCGCACTTTTCCGGGGCTTGCCCACAGGATGCAGGAAATCGGCCGGATCGGCAATGTCCGCTTTATCAATGATTCCAAGGCCACCAATGCCGATGCGGCGCGGCAGGCCATGTCGTCCTTCGATAAGTTTTACTGGATTGCCGGGGGGGTGGCCAAGGCCGGCGGCATAGATGAGTTGCGCGATCTGTTCGGGCGGGTCAAGCACGCCTATCTGATTGGCGATGCGGCGGAGTTGTTTGAGGTAACGATCGGTAAGAACGCACCGTGCACGCAGTCGCGCCTGTTGTTCACCGCCGTGGCTCAGGCCTATGCTGCCGCAGAAAAATCCGTCCATAAAAATGGTGGGGAGGAAATTGTGCTGTTTTCTCCGGCCTGTGCTTCGTTTGATCAGTTTACGGATTTCGAAGCGCGCGGCGATGCCTTTCGCGACGCCGTGGTCGAAATCAAAGAAGGGGTTAAGGCCTAGCGGCTTTATCTGTCCGGATCGGCGTTTGGTTAAGTCAATATTAACCACAGTTTGGTGAATCCTGTTGGTTTATCCGGCCCGGTTTCGGGCCAGACTTTTCCGGCACAGGATGCGACATGCCTCAGGCCTATGCTCACCCGTTTACACGTACGGATCGTTCGCCAACCGCCATCTGGTGGTGGACGCTGGATCGCGTAACCCTGACGCTCGCCTTGATACTGTTGGTGCTGGGTTTCTTTTTCTCGTTTTCGTCGTCGCCCGTGGCGGCACCGCACATCAGCCATTACGATACCTTTTATTACACCAAGCGCCATTTCGTCTTTGCGATTATGACGGCGGTGATGATGGTGGCGATTTCGATGCTGTCGCTCAAAGGCGTTAAGCGTGTCAGTGTTTTGGTCTATGGCGGGGCCATCACCATTATGGCGCTTTTGCCGATCATCGGTCACGCCGCAAAGGGGGGCAGGCGCTGGCTGGAGCTGGGGCCGGTGGCGTTGCAACCGTCCGAATTCCTCAAACCGGCGCTGGTGGTCATGATCGCCTGGATGTTTTCCGAGGGACAAAAAGGCAAGGGCGTGCCGGGGGTGACGGTGGCGTTTTGCCTGTATGCGCTGGCGATTGGTCTTTTGTTGATTCAGCCGGATGTCGGGCAGTCAATCCTGATTACACTGGCTTTTGGCGCCTGTTTCTTCATATCCGGCGTGCCGTTTCGCTGGATATTGGGCATGTCTGGGGTGGCCTGTGCGGGGCTGGTGGGCCTGTTTTTCATTCAGCCGCACTTTCGCAACCGGATCATGGGCTTTATTTCGCCGGACGCCGATTCCGGTTTTCAGGTGGCGCGCGCCAAGGCGGCCATCGCCAATGGCGGCTTGTTCGGGCAGGGGCTGAATGAAGGCACGATGAAGCGGTTTATTCCCGACCTGCATACCGATTTTATCTATTCGGTGGTAGCCGAAGAATATGGCCTGTGGCTGATCCTGATTTTGATCGGGATTTTCGCCTTTATTATTGTGCGCGGTCTTCTGAAGGCCATGGCCATGCAGGATCCCTTTCGCCAGATTGCCACATCCGGCCTGTATATTATGCTGGGCATGCAGGTTTTGATCAATGTCTCGGTTAATCTGGGTCTGATCCCGCCCAAGGGCATGACCCTGCCGTTTATCTCCTATGGCGGCTCGTCCATGTTGTCCATGGGGCTGTGTCTGGGCTTTATTCTGGCCCTGACCCGAAAACGGCAGGAAGAAGAAATTCCACAGGATGATCCGACAAAATGGTAGAAAAGCTTTAGTTTTTTATAGCAGAACCGTTATGGTCGGGTAGATTTTCGACATTGGGGAATGCCACTTGGCCACTGCTAAACCGAAACCGCGCCGCAAGGCCTCATCCTTTGCTGAAAAGCCTTTGGCGGTTGTCGCAGCCGGTGGCACGGGCGGGCATATGTTTCCGGCTGAGGCTTTGGCGCGGGAGCTGATGGCGCGCGGCTGGGATGTGGTGCTGGCCTCAGACAAGCGCGGGGCGGCATATGCGGACAATTTTTCGGCCATTGAGCGTTTGTCACTGGAGGCGGCCACTTTCAAAAAGGGCGATCCAATTGGCATGGCGCGCGCAGGCCTTAAGATCGGGCAGGGTATCTTACAGGCGCGTAAGGCCTTTGCGCGGCTAAAGCCGTGGGCCGTGATCGGCTTTGGCGGCTATCCGGCCTATCCGGCCCTGATGGCGGCCTTAAGTCGTAAGGATATCACCCTTATTCATGAGCAAAATTCGGTGCTGGGGCGTTCCAACCGGCAGTTGGTGGATAAGGTGGATGCGGTGGCCTGCGCCTTTCCGGTCCTGCGCATGGCCCCGACGGGATTGGAGGGGCGCGTGCAGGTGGTCGGCAATCCGGTCCGGCCGGATATTCGCGCGCTTTATGATCTGCCCTATCCGGAGATCGACAAGACCATCCGCATCTTAGTGACTGGCGGCAGTCAGGGCGCGAAAATCCTGTCGCAAACCGTGCCAAAGGCGCTGGCCATGCTGCCTGTATCCTTGCGCATCAACCTGCATGTCGAACAGCAGGCGCGGGCGGAACAGGTAACGGTGGCTGAAAGAATCTACCGTGAGGCCGGTATTGACGCAGAAATTGCGCCGTTTTTCAACAATATGGCCGAGCGTTTGGCCGGGGCGCACATTGTGATCGGCCGCGCGGGGGCATCGACCGTTTGCGAACTGGCTGTAGCGGGTAAACCCTCTATTCTTATTCCCCTTAAAATTGCCGCCGATGACCACCAGACCTATAATGCTGAGGTGTTGAAAGAAGCCAAGGCGGCGGTTGTGATCCGCGAGGATGATCTGACGGCTGAGCGCCTGTGTGATGAGATTCGCACCCTGATCGAAGGGGCCGCTCTTTTGCCCATGCGCGCTGCCGCCGCCAAATCGGTGGCCAGACCCGATGCGGCCCGTCTGCTGGCCGACCTGACCGTTCGTACCGTCAGCCGTATCAAGGATATGACATGACCACCAAGGACACAAATACTTCGGGTGGTTCGGGAAGCTCCGGCCCCCGCCTGCCGGGCACGGGAGTCAGTATCGCCTTTATGCAACGCGTCCTGTTTGTGATTTTTGCCATTGGCGCCGCGCTATTGATCTTTAAGCTGCTCAATCTGTGGCTGCTGATTTTCGGGGCCATTGTTATTGCCATGGTTTTGCGCGCTCTCGCTGAGCCTTTGATTAAATATACGCCGTTGAATGATACGCTGGCGGTTCTGACGGTACTGGTCGCGGTTTTAGCGTTCATTTCACTGACTTTTTATCTGTTTGGCCGTGAGCTGGTATCGCAGGTACAGGGCCTTATGGCGCAGGTGCCGGTGGCCTGGAGCGCCATTCAGGAACGACTGGACGGCACGACGATCGGGCCGCAAATCCGTGATCAGATCGACACATTGGGGCGTCAGGCGGGCGGCTTGGCGTCCAAGCTGCCTATTATCGCCGGCAATGTTCTGTCCAGTCTGGCCAATCTGCTCGTGGCCTTGATTGCCGGTATTATTCTGGCGATTAACCCCGGTAAATACCGTGACGGCGTGGTTTTCCTGTGTGCCGATTCGTATAAGACGCGGGTGCGTGACGCCATGAATGTCAGCGGTCAGGCGCTGCGTATGTGGTTTGTCGGTCAGCTTTTTTCAATGATTCTGGTGGGCACCCTGACCGGTTTTGGCCTGTGGATTCTGGGGGTGCCGTCATCACTAGCCTTAGGTCTGATTTCCGGGCTGGCGCAATTTGTGCCGATTGTCGGGCCTGTCTTGTCGGCGGGGCCGGGGCTTTTGCTGGCGGGTGTGGCGGGTATGCAGACCTTCCTTTGGGCCTTGCTGGTCTATGTCGGTGTGTCGCAGCTTGAAAGCAATTTTATTACGCCCATGGTGCAGCGCCGGATCGCCTCGATTCCAGTGGTTGTCACCCTGTTTGCCGTGATTGGCTTTGCCGGGATTCTGGGGGCAATGGGGGTCATTTTCGCCATGCCGTTGACGGTTGTTCTGTATACGCTGGTCAGGCGCGCCTATGACGGCGATGACCTGACGCAGGGCAAGGCTAAAAAGCCGTTTACGAAGATACTGAAACCGAAGCGCATCAAAGATGATTTTTGACGTCTTGTGATTGATGCAGCACGCGAACAATCAGAATGTCAGGCTCGTTGACCTGATAGAAAATCGTGTGAGAACAATATACGACGGATCGCAAATTAGGCGCAAGTTTATCGGCAGAGCGACCACGTTTTTTGAAACGAAGCAAGCTTTCAAAGCATGCTTTCAGCCCCTTTACGTAATCGTCTGCCTGACCGGAACCTAAGGTCTGGATTGTGTAATCGGCGATATCATCAAGATCATAGCTCGCTCGCTGCGAAATGATGTACTTAGCCATATTTAGCTTGATGACGCTGCTTTGCCTGCGCCCAAATATCATCAACGTTTCGTTCGCTGATTCCGCTATTTAAACCATCTTGAATAGCCTGTTTCAGCTCTCCAAGTTTTCGTTCCTGATCCTGGTGAACCAGACCATTGACATAGGCCTCTGCATCACCCGCCTGAGATTGAACCCACGCACCTGCTTCTTCATCCAGTGATATTGACATCTGGCCCATATGCGCACCTTCTTTGATACCCTATTATGCCCGCAAACGTGCATGAGGTCAAAGCCAAAGGGATAAGTAACGTGCTTGTTCGCACTGTCTGGGAAGAACAAGGCATTGTATTAAGTTGAAAGTTAGATAACCTCATTAAGAATTTATAAGAGAGAGTGGGGGCACATGGACAACAATTCCAACGCACAAACAAAAACCTGCCCATTTTGCGCAGAAGATATCAAACCAACCGCTATCATTTGCAAGCATTGTGGCAGTAATCTTGCAATTCAAGCCGAAGCGCCAGCTTTTCGTGAGCATAATTTTAAACTTGGTCGCTGCATTTATTGTGATGTTAGTTCAACAAATGCCATGACTTACCGCAGTGCCTGTAAACCCGCACCCAGACGGGTAGAAAGCGTTGCAAAAATAATGCCTCAGATAACTCTGCCACCCCCCGTAAATCTAACCCTATCAGAACCGCAATTGCTTTGTCCTAAATGCAAATCTACGCAATTAACTGCGCAAAAAAAAAGGATTTGGATTAATGGGCGCTGCTGTCGGAGGTCTACTTATAGGAGGGGTAGGCCTTCTCGCTGGTTTAGTCGGAAGCGGAAATGTGAAGGTAACATGCTTAAAATGTGGACACGACTGGAAAGCGGGACAGCATTAAGCATTGTGTTGAACCCATAGCTGGAATGGCTACAAAAGCTACGGTTGTGAAAGGTTGAAAACGGCAAGTGACAGGCTGAGCCCTATAGTCTAAACCGTGATTTTTGCTTTCCTAATCTGATAATGTGACCCCCTTCATGACTCCAAACTCCAAGCTGCGCCCGACCCCTTTTGATTTAGGCCCCGTCCATTTTGTCGGTATTGGCGGTATCGGCATGAGCGGTATTGCCGAAATCATGATCAAGATCGGCTATAAGGTGCAGGGCTCTGACTCCAAGGCCTCAGCCAACACAGAGCGTCTGGAAAAGCTGGGGGCGCAGATTTTCATTGGCCACGCGCCGGAACATGTCACTGATGGGGTTTGTGCGCTGGTCTATTCCACCGCCGTTAAGGCCGATAATCCGGAAATGGTTGAAGCCCGCCAGCGCCGTATTCCTTTGGTGCGGCGCGCCGAAATGCTGGCTGAGTTGATGCGTCTGCAATTTTCCATCGCAGTGGGGGGCACCCATGGCAAGACGACGACGACCTCTATGGTGGCCTGTTTGCTGGATGCCGGTGGGCTGGACCCCACCGTGGTCAATGGCGGCATTATCAATGCCTATGGCACCAATGCCAAGGTTGGGGACGGGGCGTGGATTGTTGTCGAAGCCGATGAATCGGATGGGTCTTTCCTGCGATTGAAATCAACACTGGCCATCGTCACCAATATTGATGCTGAACATCTGGATCACTGGGGCGATTTCGAAGCGGTCAAAAAAGGCTTTTGTGATTTCGTCGAGAATATACCGTTTTACGGCTTTGCGGCGGTGTGTATCGACCATCCCGAAGTACAGGCCATGGCGGCGCGCATTGTCAATCGCCGCCTGATCCCGTATGGCGTCAGCCCGCAGGCCGAGGTGCGTTGCGCCAATATCAGCTTTGGCCCCGAAGGTGCTGAGTTCGATGTGGTGTTTACGCCGCCGGGGGCTGAGGCCTTTACATGGGCGGGGCTGAAGCTGCCCATGACGGGCAATCACAATGTATCGAATGCGACGGCTGCTATTACGATTGCGCGCGAACTGGGGATTGGCGAAGACGATATCCGCAAAGGGCTGGCGGCGTTTGGCGGCGTCAAGCGGCGTTTTACCACCACGGGCGTGGTGGGTGGCGTGCGCATTATCGACGATTACGGCCACCATCCGGTGGAAATCGCGGCGGTGCTGAAGGCCGCGCGTCAGGTGAGCACGGGGCGTGTCATCGCGGTCGTGCAGCCGCATCGCTTCACGCGCCTGCGGGATCTGATGGCTGAGTTTTCATCCTGTTTTCATGATGCCGATACGGTCATTGTCGCCGATGTCTATACGGCGGGTGAACAGCCGATTGAGGGCGTCGATAAGGCCGCCCTGGTCGAAGGCCTGCACCGGTTTGGCCATCGTCATGCCGTGGCGCTCGATACGCCTGCGCATCTGGCCGGGCTGATTGCGGCGGAAGCCAAGGATGGCGATATTGTCGTGCTGCTGGGGGCAGGGGACATTACGCAATGGGCCTATGCCTTACCGGCGCAATTGGAGGCGCTTAAGGGATGAGCGGACGCGACCATGCCTGGATAGCCGATCTGCCGGCCGTGCGGGGTAAGATCATGACCCATGCGGCTCTGGCGCCCTTTACGTGGTTGCGGGTCGGCGGCCCTGCGGATGTGATCTTCCTGCCCGAAGACGCGGCCGATCTGTGTGAGTTTCTCAAAAACCTCGATCCGGGTGTGCCGGTGATGACGATTGGCGTCGGTTCCAACCTTCTGGTGCGGGATGGCGGCGTCGAAGGTGTGGTCATCCGTCTGGGGCGTAATTTCGCTGAGGTCTTGCCGCGTGAGGGGGCGCGCATCGAAGCAGGCGCGGCGGCGCTGGATGCCAATGTCGCCAAGGTGGCCGCGCAAAACGGCATAGCAGGTCTGGAATTTTATCGCGGTGTCCCCGGCACGATCGGCGGGGCGATTACCATGAATGCCGGATGCTATGGCGCCGAAACCAAGGATATTCTGATTGAGGCCTATGCCGTCACGCGGTCGGGTGGGCGGGTGACGATTTCCAATGCGGAGATGGGCTATGCCTATCGCCATTCGGAGCCGATGCGCTCAAACAGCGCCAGCGGTAGCGCAAATCTGGATGGATTGATCTATACCGGCGCTCTGTTTCAGGGCACGTCTGATGATGTAGCGGCTGTGACGGAGCGCATGGAGGCGATTACGGCGCGCCGCGAACAGACCCAGCCCATTCGTGAAAAAACGGGTGGTTCGACGTTTAAAAACCCGGACGGCAAGAGCGCCTGGCAATGCGTCGATGAGGCGGGCTGGCGCGGACGCATGTATGGCGGGGCAAAATTCAGCGAGCTGCATTCGAATTTTATGATCAATACGGGTGAGGCCACTGCCACCGATCTTGAGGGTCTGGGCGAGGCGGTGCGCGCCGATGTCAAGACGCTTTTGGGCATTGATTTGCATTGGGAAATCAAGCGTGTCGGGAATAAGTAAAGCCATCTTCTCCTCCCTTGCGAGCCTCTTGGCGAAGCGGGGGAGGTGGCGGGCGAAGTCCCGCCGGAGGGGGCAAGTTAGATAGAGGGGTATGGCGATGTCGGAAGGTAAATGCGCGATTTGGGGGACGGATGCAACTTTAGTGCATGGTGGAAAGCCCTATCATCAAACTTATGATTCTCCACGTTCAGGAGGGAAATATGAAGTTTCTAATCCCCTAATAAGTGACATTAATAACCTGTCAGTCGAGCAGAAGGCGAGGCTAACATCATGGTTGATTGAGGAGCGCCTAAATGGAAATGAAATTCCAGATATTAGCAGTCATATAATACAAAAAATATTATTTAATAAAAATATATCCACTTCTAAAAGAATAGAAAATTTTTTACTATACTGTTTGTATAAAAAAGTAAGAATTGGCAATGCTATAATACGATATTCTACCCAAAGTGGAGTTTCTGTTTCAGATCCATCAATTTTAGCTTGGACAGAGTCTATTGATACTCAAGATTATATTAGATTTGAGAAATTTCTTATACAATCTAATTATATAGATGATGGGACACTAACTTTAAAAGCTTATAGCGAAATTGAATCTTTAGAGCGAGAAAATGTCGATAGCAAACAAGCCTTTGTAGCTATGTGGTTTGATCCATCGAATGCCTATATTTTTGATAAAGCCATAATGCCTGCGATTGAGGATGCTAGACCTGCATCGGGAATAATATTTACAGCTCGAAAAATTGATAACAAAGAGCATAACAATAAAATTGATGATGAAATTATTGCGGAAATCAAGAAGTCACGATTCGTGATTGCCGATTTCACAAGCGATATTGTCGAATACAAAGATAAGAAACAAGCTCTCTCTAGAGGCGGTGTTTATTACGAAGCTGGTTTTGCACAAGGTCTGGGTTTACAGGTCATTTGGACGTGTAAAGCTGGTTTTGAAGACCTAATTCACTTTGATGTCAGGCAATACAATACGATCTTTTGGAATGACGAAAAAGACCTATATGCGCGTCTGAAGAAGCGTATTGAAGCGACTATTACATAACCACAACGGCCCCCTCCGTCAGCGACACCAGCCCTACGGGCTTCGCGCTGACACCTCCCCCGTACGCTGCGCTACAGGGGAGGAGAAATAAAAAGGAACCACATTATGAAAATTGGTTTTATCGGACTGGGTAATAT
>JBAWDM010000018.1:0-23946 GCA_049590735.1 Asticcacaulis sp.
ATTTCAAACAAATAAGACCCCGGCTCGTCCTCATCGATATAGACAACGCCGATGAAATCCTCACCGATATAGACCTCAGACGAATCCTTCTGTTTGCGCGGCTTTACCTCAAGTCCGGGCGTCCTGAAGGTTTTTAACAGATAGTCCTGAACCTTGGTAATTTCTGCGGGTGTCATACGGGCCTCATAAGTTAGATCAATGCGGGGTCTGTCCAGTCAGCCATATCCCTTTAGCCGGTACCGACTAAAGCACATTTTAGGATAGCTGAGGATAAACATTTTGTGTGTCAGCAAGGCCATAAGCCATGCATGCCCTGCGCGCAAACCCTAAGCCGCGCTTATACACATCTTCCGGCAAACGGGCTCAGATCGAAAAATCGAGATCAATATCCGGCATGGTATGATCCATGGCGCGCGCCGGATCTTCACATGTCTTGCAATTGACCACCTTGGCAGGCACACCGGCGGCCGTGCAATGCGCCGGCACAGGCTTTAGCACCACGGAACCCGAAGCAATCTTGGCGTAATCACCAATGACGATATTGCCCAGCACATTGGCCCCTGCGCCCAAAAGCACCCCCTTGCCAATCTTGGGATGTCGATCGCCACGTTCCGCCCCGGTGCCGCCCAGTGTCACCCCTTGCAGGATAGACACATCATCGCCGACCACAGCCGTTTCACCGATCACAATGCCTGTGCCGTGATCAAGGAACACGCCCTTGCCGATTTTGGCGGCCGGATTGATGTCGATCTGAAAAAGCTCTGAGACGCGGCTTTGCAGGAAATGCGCCATGGTATGACGACCTTCATTCCATAACTTATTGGAAACGCGGTAAATTTGTAGGCTGAGAAAGCCCTTGAAGAACATAAAAGCCTGCAGATAGCCCTTGGCCGCAGGATCGCGTTCGTAGATGGCCTGTAAGTCGGCCTCAACCACCTCCACAAGGCCGGGATTGCTGGCAAAAACACGCTGAGTCAGTTCACGCAGGGTAATGCCGGTCATGCAATCATCACCCATTTTGCGGGCAATATGATAAGACAGCGCGCTGGCCAGATCATCATGCGATAAAATGGTGGAATGCAGCAAGGAAGCGAGTGCCGGTTCCGCCGTCAGGGCATCGGACGCTTCCTGACGCAGGCTCAACCAGATGGGCTTGTCGTCCGGATTGATGACCTCGAAAACCTTAGCCATAGGGCTCTCCTCGATAAATTTAGCCAATTATAGCATCCCGCAGATGCGAGGGCAAATCGCCTGTCACAGCCATATGGTACACCCGCAATACGGTAACAACCGTTAAGCTGTCCCGAATCTGATGATTTTTTATGGCCTCAAGCACGTCTTTGAACGGCACGCGGGCATATTCGAACACTTCGGTATCGTCCGGCTCAACCTCCGTTTCACTTAAACCCGTGGCCAGATAGCAGATGGCCACCTCATCCGTCACCGAATTGGACATATCCATATGCAGGACATCCTGCCAGTTCGACGCCACTAAGCCCGCCTCTTCGCGCAGTTCACGTTTAGCGCCCGCTAAGGGATCTTCGTCAAACGGCACACCGCCTTCGGGCATTTCCCAACTGAAACTATTCACGGCAAAGCGGGACTGACCGACCAGAAGCACGCTTGCGTCATCAAAAAGCGGCAATATCCCCACGGCGCGGTTGTGAAAGCGCACCACACCATAGTTCGCGGGCGTGCCAGTAGGCGCTATGGCATCATGACATTCCACAGCAAACCAGGGATTTTGGAAGACAATTTCTGAATCGTTTGATTGCCAAACGGGCCGCAGATTTGCCTGTTTCGTATTCTCCCATACAGGTCGAATCGTTTTTTTATCACTCACATGTCACCTGTGGATTTGAGCCGAAAGACCTATATAGTCAGCAAACGCTTTTATGGATAGCCTTATGACCCGATACCCTTTTGATCAGACACCACCTGAATTTGGTGCACCCCTGCCGCAAAAACAATCCAATGATACGCTCGATATCTTGTTTCATCGCCGCAGCGCGCCCGCCCCAACCCTGGGTTTGCCCGCGCCATCTTCTGAAGAAATGGATTTGCTGATCAAAATTGGTTTTCGCGTGCCGGATCACGGCAAGCTTGGCCCGTGGCGCATTGTGCGTTTCACGCCGGATGCCAAGGCCGAGCTGGTCGATAAGTTAAAAACCCTGGCGGAGAGCCGAGGCGACAAGAAATCAGCCGGTGCCCTGTTGAAAATGTCCATGCCGCCAGAGGCCCTTCTGGTGATTTCCAGTCCGGTTTATCCGTATAAAAAGCCGCTTTGGGAACAACAACTATCAGCCGCAGCCGTTTGTCAGAACCTGCTGATTGCCGCAGGCGCTATGGGCTATGGTGCCAACTGGATCACCGACTGGTATTCTTATGATGATGAGGCGACCGCCCTGCTGGGCCTGCGCGAAGGCGAGCAGGTCGCGGGCTGGATATTTCTGGGCACAGCCTCAGAAGTACCCTTAGAGCGCGAACGCCCCGACTATGATGAGCGGGTCAGTTGGTGGGAAGGCTAAGACGGTTTTATGTTTACGTGAACGTCAATTTGTGATGTGCTGCGAACAGGAAACGCACATAAAAGGACACCGCAATGGCCGTACCCGCATCACTGAAGAAAAACCTGCGCTTTCCGGCCGTAGCAGCGCCGATGTTTCTGGTGTCTGGCCCCGAACTGGTATTGGCTACTTGCAAATCAGGCATGATCGGCACCTTTCCCGCGCTTAATCAACGCACGACTGAGGGCTATGTGGCATGGCTGAATGAAATCGAATCAGGACTTGGCCCGGATGATGCGGCATATGGCGTCAATCTGATCGTTCACAACACCAATACGCGCCTGCAGGCCGATCTGACTGTCACGGTCGAACATGAGGTGCCTTTGGTCATTACCTCTTTGGGCGCCGTAAGGGATGTCGTCGATGCCGTCCATAGCTATGGCGGCGTAGTCTTTCATGACATCATCAATGCCCGCCATGCCCAAAAGGCGATGGAGGCTGGTGTCGATGGCCTTATCCTCGTGTCTTCCGGTGCTGGGGGGCATGCCGGCAATCAACATCCTTTTGCGTTGATCCATGAAATTCGCAGCTTTTTCAAAGGCACTATCTTGCTTTCCGGTGCGCAATCCACGGGTTCAGATGTCGCCGCAGCCTTAATGGCCGGTGCCGATCTCGGCTATATGGGCACACGCTTTATCGCCACGCCTGAGGCCCGCGCGCAGGATGAGTACAAGCAGATGCTGGTCGATAGCGGGGCCAGCGACATCACCTATACGGATGCGATTTCCGGCATCCATGCCAATTTCCTGACCCCGTCCCTCATCCAGAACGGGCTTGATCCCGCGGCCGCCAAAGACCCACATCACAAGATCAACATGGATCAAGAACTAAACACGGAAGCTAAGGCCTGGAAGACCATCTGGTCCGCCGGTCAGGGCGTGGGTTCCATCCATGAGGTCTTGCCTGTTGCTGATCTGGTGGCGAGCCTGAGAGCGGAATATGAGACAGCCCATACCGAATTTGCCACCAAATCAGGCCTGTACGGGCTGTAAGCTTGCCGCCCATCGGGGTAAACACTATACAGGTCGCCATGTCACCCTGGATTTATCTCACCCTTGCCGGTCTGCTCGAAGTCTGCTGGGCCACCGGCCTTAAATATTCGCAAGGCTTCACCAAGCCGGTGGCGTCTGTTTTTACGCTCGTGACGCTGGCGCTCAGCATGTATTTATTAGCCAAGGCCGCCACTGTGCTGCCCATAGGTACAGCCTATGCGGTTTGGGTAGGTATAGGCGCGTTAGGGGCGGCCATATTGGGCATTATCCTGTTTCATGAGGCGGTCACGCCCCTGCGCCTCCTATTTCTGGCTATGCTGCTTGTGGCCATTATCGGTCTGAAATGGTCAGCCTCAGGTTAAAAAACCAGCGTCGTTTGCATGCCACCGCCGGGCAAAACCCAGTCAATGCGCCAGCCTTCTTCAAAACGTGTAATATTATCAGCGCCCTTCACCTTGGGCATTGAGTCCTTAAAATTGCGGACGGTATGCGTGCCGCCGGTATCCACCGTCAGATTATTGATGTTGTCCTGAGCCGAGGGCGGCGGAATCTGCATGGTAGCGCTATAGAGTCCCTGTGCATCGCTGCTTACGCGCCAGATATCATCATTCAACGTCACCTCAACCGCCGTGTTGGGCTGAGTGCGTCCCGTAATGGCCACAGCTCCGGCGCTGTCATAATCGAGGACCGCGACCACCGTCTTGTCGTTAAACAAAGGCAGGCTGGGTGATCCGGCCCGCAGCAGAACGGCCTTTTCCGGATGGCCGGGCGGGATATAAAGTCTGCCCTCGGCGTAGATCAAGCGGCCTTCGTCTTCACTGCCGACATCATAAAGACCGCCATTTTTACCGACCGGCAGTTCCGCCCGAAAGTGCCCTCTGGAATCCGATGTCACGCCAATCGACCGCTTCTGATCATAGCTGAAACGCACCCGTGCATTGGCCACGGTTTTACCGGTAACAATAAACATGTCCGAGCCGCCCATCTCAACGCCGGTAATTTCAGGCGCAAAGGAATAACCGGCGGCCAGCATGGCGCTGCCGCTGGGTGCGGCCTTAGGCTTTTCGTCACACCCACTCAGCCCCCCCGCCATCGCAAGCCCGATTAGGGCGGCAAGGCCGGCCAAACCTATATGGGCGCTTATCTTGTTCGACATGTCTTTTTTCACGCCCTAAGCCCTAACCTTTTTTACAAACGCATAACAGACATTTTGACCACATAAAGCGGTAGAGCATGTCATCAGCGCAGTTTATAAGTTGTGGTGACATGAGTCGCCGCTATTTTTTGCGTTCGATCAGAGTACAGGTTTCTAAGTATGACCACGCCTGCCCCAATCCGTTCCGTTTGTGTCTATTGCGGATCATCCTTTGGCAATAATCCGGCCTACAGGCAAGCCGCCCTTGATCTGGGTCAGGTGTTGGCCGGTGCCGGTTTGCGGCTGGTATATGGCGGTGGCGGCGTGGGCCTGATGGGTGAAATTGCCGGGGCTGCCCATAAGGCGGGCGGCAAGGTACTGGGCATTATGCCGCAATTTTTGCGGTCGCGTGAAGCTTTGCTGGACCAGATCGAAACCCGCGTCGTCAAAAATATGCACGAACGCAAGATGATGATGTTCGAAGAGTCTGACGCCTTTGTGGTCATGCCGGGCGGGATTGGCACGCTCGAAGAGGTTATTGAACTCATGTCCTGGCGCCGGCTGGATCTGCACAAAAAACCCATTATC
Organism: Asticcacaulis sp.; assembly: GCA_049590735.1. Taxonomy (GTDB): domain Bacteria; phylum Pseudomonadota; class Alphaproteobacteria; order Caulobacterales; family Caulobacteraceae; genus Asticcacaulis. The sequence goes on from JBAWDM010000018.1 coordinate 5,283, forward strand.
TTTTTGAATACGCTAGGTTTCTGGTCGCCATTTTTTAGCCTGATCGACCACACGCTTGAGACGGGCTTCACGCCCTCATCCTTTACGGACACCTATACGCATGTCGATAGCGTCGAGAATGTCCTGCCCGCCATGACGCGTATCAGCCTGCAGGATATGGACATAGATACGCGCACTATCTTGTCTTAAGATATGCCTCAGACGCCACCCAGCCGTTTAGCAATCCTGTCACGCCCGATCAGATAGCTGAGCGCACCCATATCCGGCCCGTGATCCATGCCTGTCAAAGCCTGACGCAAAGGCATAAACAAGGCCTTGCCCTTGGCACCTGTGGCGGACTTGATCTCAGCTGTCCATAGCGACCAGCTATCGCGGCCATAGTCGGCCGGCAGCAATTCCAGTGCCTTGGCAATAAAGCCAGCATCTTCGATCTTAGGCGTAATCTCACCGGCGACAATCTGCGCCCACTCGCTGACCTCAGAAAACTTATGCAGGTTCATGCGCACCGTTTCCCAGAACAATTCTCCCAGATCGGCATCCATAGCGGCCAGGCGTGGTTTTGCCTCGGCATAGCTCATGGCCTGCAGGACACCGGCATTGAGTCGCATCAGGTCGTCGAAATCATAACGCGCGGGTGCCCGCCCCATCTTACTGAAATCCTGACCGTCCACCAGAGCCTCAAGCGATGGTGCAGCTTCCAGCGGGTCTGAGGTGCCGATCTTGGCAAGGTGCGATGTGATAGCCAGAGGTTCAATACCATCCTCACGCATCTGCGAAATCGACATGGAGCCCAGACGCTTGGACAAGCCCTCACCGTCCGCGCCCACCAGCAAGGGCATATGGGCAAAAACAGGCAGGGGCGCACCACCGAAAAAGCCGGACAGAGCCTCAAAAATTTCCAACTGCGTGCCGGTATTGGCCACGTGGTCTTCGCCGCGAATGACGTGGCTGATCTTCATGTCGATATCATCGACCACCGACGGCAGGGTATAAAGAAACGCGCCGTCTTCGCGTATAAGCACCGGATCGGACATGGAGGTCGTATCCACTTCGCAATGGCCGCGCACCAGATCTTCCCAGGCTACGCGCTTACCTTCCAGTTTGAAACGCCAATGGGGTTTGCGACCTTCGGCTTCATAGGCGTCGATTTCGTCCGATGTCAGGCTCAGGGCCGCCCGGTCATAGATGGGCGGCAGGCCGCGTGATAATTGCACCTTACGGCGACGATCCAACTCATCGGCGGTTTCATAACAGGGATAAAGTCGGCCATCAGCCTTCAAGGCATCGGCACATCTTTGATAAATATCAAAGCGTTTCGACTGATTATAACGCTCACCCCATTCCAGCCCCAGCCATTTCAGATCAGTCTCGATAAGGTCTTCGTTGTCCTTGGTCGAGCGCTCAAGATCGGTATCGTCAATGCGCAGGACAAACACGCCGCCCGATTTACGCGCAAATAACCAGTTCAGCACGGCCGCGCGAACATTGCCGGCATGAATACGGCCAGTGGGTGACGGAGCGAAACGAACCTTAACGGTCATAATAAATCTCTGTAATAGCTGTCGTGAAAATAGGTCACATCCCTTACGCCGCCCTACCCCTTTTGAAAAGACCTCAAAAGCAGCGGGTAAAAAAGAGAAAAAGCGCCTGAACAGGTCAGACGCTTTTTTGTATGCGCAATTAAATCAGGTTTAATCGTCGCGGTGAACGCGCTCTGAGCGTTCGTGACGCTCTTGTGCCTCTATGCTTAGGGTAGCGGTCGGACGGGCTTCTAAGCGGCCCAGACCGATCGGCTCCCCGGTTTCTTCGCAAAAGCCGTATGAGCCGTCATCAATGCGCGAAATGGCTTCGTCAATCTTGCTGATCAGCTTGCGTTGACGGTCACGGGTGCGCAGCTCAAGCGCACGATCCGATTCCGACGAGGCACGATCCACCAGATCGGGATGGTTTTCCGTCTCTTTTTGCATGATATTGACGGTTTCTTTGGCACCGCGCAGAATTTCGTCCTTCCAGGCATTCAGCTTGCTGCGGAAATAGGACAGATGACGGGCGCTCATATACTCTTCGTCCTCAGAAGGACGGTATTGATCGGGCAGTTGGCTTGCAGACATTAGTTTCTCATACCCCTGACAGAAGACGCATGGCCCTCAGACAAACCGGTATAAACAACCCGCAGCCTCAGGCCTCAGACAGCAAAAAACGGCACCAAACCTATGCGCCTGAGTCTTCGCCCGCACGCATATGCATGGGCGCGGCTTATAGAGGGCAAAACCTGAGCTGTGAAGCAATTTCAACGCTCAGGCTTCAAATTTGTTGAATCTATATCAGGCGGCGTTTCGCCAGCTCAACACAGGCGCGCGTTTCGATCTCGTTCAATACGCCCTGAAGCCGATCGTCTTCGATGTCTTCACGATGCTCAGCGATGCGGGCCTGCAGGCGCAGGAGCGCCTCATCATCAATCTCACCGGACAAAACGCTGACCTTAAGGTCATCCAGAGCATCCAGCATCTCATGCGACCGCTTGATCTGACGGCGGCGACGGCCGGTCAACACATCTTCTTCACCCTGAAGCGCCAGAAGGGCATCCATGCCCATGGCGCTGAACACGCTTGAGGTCCGGGTTGGTGCGGCGGCTTTTTGAGCCTCACCACTGGCGGACAGGGCGAAATTACCGGCGCTTTTTTTGACCCCGCTTGCGCCAGAACTGACCGCCGCGCCGGTGACTGAATTGATCCTGATGGTCATACTCGCTCCATGGGACAAACCCACGATAGGTAAAACTGTGGTAGATAAGGAGCGTCTCTGAGTTCTTCTGTCTCGTCTGCCAACCTTCGGAAAGACCGGCTTAGACGAAAACCGGCTTTTGCCAGTACGCACGACACGGTCATTATTGCCGCCTTCAGGTAAGCGAAGCCTTAACGCCCCGGCACATTTTTCCGCCCCGAAGAACGCGGTCGCCACACACATATCAACTATCTGATTTTTATCATAAAAATATTGATAATGAGGTGGCATGAAATTCGCAAGCCTTATGCGGGATTATGGTTAACGGGAACTGACATGCTGATAACAACCTTGAAAGCCGCTTTTTGTGCCACGGCCCTTGCCTTTATGGCTGTGAGCGTTCCGGCGCAGGCGGGCTCGCGTATCAAGGATATTGTGGATGTCGAAGGCGTGCGTACCAACCAGCTTGTCGGCTACGGCATTGTCGTGGGCCTGAGCGGCACAGGCGACACGGTGCGCAACTCGCCCATGCTGAAACAAAGCCTCGAAAGCATGATGGAACGGATGGGCGTTAATGTCCGTGACGCCAATCTCAATACCAAAAACGCCGCAGCGGTTATGGTCACCGCCTCCCTGCCGCCTTTTGCCGCCTCCGGGTCAAACCTGGATGTGACCGTCTCAGCCATGGGTGATGCCAAGAGCCTGCTGGGTGGCACACTTCTGGTTACGCCTTTGCTGGGCGCGGATGGTGAAGCCTATGCCGTGGCGCAAGGCACAGTTCAGACAGGTTCGGTTTCTGCCGGCGGGGCTTCGGGGTCATCCATCACTAAAGGTGTGCCGACAGCCGGCCGTATTGCTTCGGGGGGCGTGGTGGAGCGCGAAACCAATTTCAATTTTAACGCCATGCCGTTTTTGCGTTTGACCCTGCACAATCCGGATTTCACCACTTCGCGCCGTATTGCCGAAACGATTACCGCCGTTTATCCCGGCACAGCCATTGCGCAAAACCCGTCTATCGTTGCGTTAAAGCCGCCTGCCGGGGTCAGCATGATGGATTTTGTCACCATGGTGGAGCCCCTGTCGGTGAATGTCGATACCCCCGCCAAGGTGGTGATCGACGAGGTCAACGGCGTCATCGTCATGGGTGAAAATGTCAAGATTTCCCGCGTGGCCATTGCGCAGGGCAATCTGACCATCCGCGTCGATGAGCAGCCCGGTGTCAGCCAGCCCGCGCCCTTCAGTCAGGGGCAGACGGCTATGGTGCCGCAAAGCAATGTCAGTGTCGAAGAAGAAAAAGGCAAACAGCTTCTGCAACTTGGGGGTAATTCCTCCTTGTCGGATCTGGTGGCCGGACTGAACGCCCTTAAGGTCACACCGCGCGATATGATCGCCATCATTCAGGCCATCAAGGCCTCCGGTGCCCTGCAAGCCGAAATTCAGGTGTTATAATGGACAGTTCATCGTTACTTACCCTGCAAGCCGCCAACTTCCAGCAATCGCAAGCCGAACAGACGCGCGTGACGGCGAAAACAGGCGATCACGCCAAGCTGGGGCTCGATTTTGAAACCATGTGCCTGTCCAATCTGCTGGCGCCCATGTTTGAAGGTCTGTCGACCGATGGGCCCTTTGGCGGCGGTCAGGGCGAAGAAGCCATGCGCTCCTTCTATGTCGGGGCCATGGCCAAGGAAATGGCGCTGCGGGGGGGTGTCGGCATTTCCAATCTGATGCAGGCGCAACTGGCCCGTCAGGAACAGGATCAGCAGTCAGGAGTCCTCTAATGGCCTTATCCGCCTCGAATGCGTCGGATCGCGCCCGTCAGTTGATCGCGCTTAGTGTCCGCTTAGGTGAGCGTCTGGTGAGCGAAACCCAAAGTCTGGCAGCCCACCGGCCGCAGGATATTTATGACGGCATCGAAGAGACGCGTAATCTGTCCAATCTATACCGTCATGAAACCCTGCGCATCAAGGCCGATCCAACTCTGCTGGATGGTCTGCCGGCGGTTGACAAACAGGCCCTTCGTGAAGCGACAGAACTGTTTCAGGCGCGGTTGCATAAGTACGAACTGGCGGTCAACGCGGCCAAAACCGTCACCGAAGGCATTATCAACGCGGTGGCGCAGGACTTAAGCGCGCAACGCAATCAAAGCGCCACCTATGGGGCACGCGGCCGGACTCGCGATTCCGGCCCCCAAACCCTTAATTTTGGCAAGAACGCCTGAATCGGGCTTCTTATTTACAGCTGTCGGTGAGTTCGCACTGGCCCAGTACCCTCTGGGCCTTCGGGTTTGCATAGGCGCCTTTTTTCGGCACATCGTCGCGCTTATCACCCGGGCCGGGCACATGGGTAACGCGATCCCAGTAATCCGAATTTTCCGATCGAGCCTTAAAATTCTTTTTGGCCACAGCCGCATCAAAGCTGGCATCCGGCCTGGGGCCAATAGGCTTTTGTGCCGACAGGTCTGACATTTTGCAATCATCCGGAATAGGTTTGCCCGCTTGTTGAGTGGCTACGCACCAATCATGATTCTGCAAGGCCTGAGTCACCTGTCCGCGGCCGCCCTTCAGGCCCGTGCCGTTTAGATTCAGCGGCTGCATGGCCCCTAAGCGCCCGCCGGACGCCGGCGCCTTGGCCAGACCCGACGGCTCAACCTTTTGCAGGGTCGGCAAATCAGCAGCCTTCGCTTCATGCAGGTTCAGTTCGGTCACCTGTTTGAGGCTGTTCTTGTCTTTGGCCTTAATCTCTTCCTCAACCTTTTTACGCACCGCCGTGCTGACTGACGGCGTGGACGGCAGATCAGCAATCTGTTTCGGGGCTGTGATATCGAGGGGCTTGCTGGTGGGGACATCAAAAATAATCGGTTTTGTTGCCGCCTTAGTTTCATTCGGCGCAATCTGTGGTGACGGCTGGGTTGCGGGTTGTGTTTTTTGCGGTTGCGGAGGCTGCGGCTGAACCTCACGTGGCACGATTACGGGCACAGGAGTCTCCGGCACAGGTAGTGGCATTTTTTCAGGCGGCGGTTCAGGTAGCGGTTCAGGCAGCCGCCATAGCTCAACCACAACAGGCGGCGGCTCATCATAGGTTTGCTCTATGTTCCAAACATCCGCATTGGCCGAGATCAGCACCCAGAACAGCAAAACGTGCAGAACCAGCACCAGACCTGTGGAAGCCACCAGCCGCGTCCGGTAATCCAGCCTGTATCGTCTTTGGCCGATGTAGATGTCCAAAACCTGATCCCCGTTCAACATCGAGCCTGACAATGAAATCAGGCCTTACTGTGTTCGTTTTCAGACCGCTTGTCAAAAAGCTTCGCGCACGTCCGGCAGACTGCCCCATCATGCTGACAAAAACCCGTCTGGATTGGTCTTAAACATGAAGCGTTCAAACAATCACCGCATAAAATTATAAAATGTTGCCAAAATGTTCTTATCGGGAACTGGCAAATCAAGGCAAAGCGTCTATATAATCCCCTTGCAGCACATTTAGGATATGACACCGCATGGCGAAGCCCTTCGATCACGACTTTATCAAGGTGCGTGGCGCGAGAGAACATAATCTCAAAAACGTTGATGTTGATATTCCGCGGGGTCAGCTGGTCGTGCTGACGGGCCTGTCGGGTTCGGGGAAATCCTCTCTGGCCTTTGACACCATCTATGCCGAGGGCCAGCGCCGTTATGTCGAATCGCTGTCGGCCTATGCCCGTCAATTCCTTGAACTGATGAGCAAGCCGGATGTCGATCAGATCGAAGGCCTGTCACCGGCGATTTCCATCGAACAAAAAACCACCTCAAAAAACCCGCGTTCAACCGTAGGCACGGTGACGGAGATTCACGACTATATGCGCCTCTTGTGGGCGCGCGTCGGTGTGCCCTATTCGCCTGCCACCGGCCTGCCCATTGAATCACAAACTATCTCGCAGATGGTCGATAAGATCATCGCCCTGCCCGAAGGCACCCGCCTGCTGTTGCTGGCACCCTTTGTGCGCGGCCGCAAGGGTGAATATCGCAAGGAAATCGCTGATCTGCAGCGTCAGGGTTTCCAAAGGCTTAAGGTGAACGGCGACTACTATCCTATTGAAGAGGCGCCTAAATTAGACAAGAAGTTCAAGCATGACATTGATGTCGTGGTGGACCGTATTGTCGTCAAGCCGGGCATTATGGCGCGTCTGGCCGATAGCTTAGAGACCGCGCTGAAACTGGCGGACGGGCTGGCCCTGGCGGAATATGCCGATCTGGCGGAGGGTGAAACCGAACCGAAGCGTCTCATTTTTTCGGAAAAATTCGCCTGTCCGGTGTCGGGTTTCACCATTACCGAGATCGAGCCGCGCCTGTTTTCTTTCAACAATCCGTTCGGTGCCTGTCCGGTCTGTGACGGACTGGGTGTCAAGCTCTCATTTGATGCCGAACGCGTGGTGCCCGATCCGAAACTGTCCCTGAAAGACGGGGCCATAGCGCCCTGGTCAAAAGGCCCCTCACCGCTCTATGCCCAGACCCTGCAAGCCCTCAGCCTGCATTATGGCTTTGGCATGGACACCAAATGGCAAGCCTTGCTGCCGGACGTGCAAAAAATTATCCTGCAAGGGTCAGGCTCTGAAAAGATCAAATTCGTCTATGAGGACGGTAAGCGCCGCTATGATGTCAGCAAGGTGTTTGAAGGCGTTATTCCGAATATGGAACGCCGCTGGCGCGAAACCGATTCGTCCTGGGTGCGCGAAGACTTAGCGCGTTATCAGTCCGAAACGCCGTGTGAGGCGTGCGGCGGGGCGCGCCTGAAACCCGAAGCCCTGGCTGTCAAGATTGGCGGCCAGAACATCTCGCAGGTGTCCGGACTGTCCATCCGCAAGGCCCATGACTGGTTCAGTACGATCGAAGACACCCTGACCAACCAGCAATTGGAAATTGCGCGCCGAATCCTCAAAGAAATCAAGGACCGACTGCGGTTTTTGAATGATGTCGGTCTGGATTATCTCAATCTGTCACGCAATTCCGGCACCCTGTCCGGCGGCGAAAGCCAGCGCATTCGTCTGGCCTCGCAGATTGGTTCCGGCCTGACCGGAGTCCTCTATGTGCTGGATGAGCCGTCGATTGGCCTGCATCAGCGCGATAATGACCGCCTGCTTATCAGCCTGAAAGGCCTGAGTGACCTCGGCAATTCCGTTTTAGTGGTTGAGCATGACGAAGACGCCATTCTGCAGGCCGATTATGTCATTGATATGGGGCCGGCCGCCGGTGTGCATGGCGGTGAGATTATCGCGCGCGGCACCCCCGAAGACATCAAGGCCGAGGCCAAATCCCTGACCGGGCAATATCTGACCGGCAAACGCGAAATCCCCATCTATTATTCCAAACATTCGCCGGAGGATCGTCGCCCCATCGACCGCAAAAAGATGCTGAAAATCACCGGCGCGCGCGGTAATAATCTGAAAAATGTCACAGCCGAAATCCCGGTGGGCGTCATGACCTGCATTACCGGCGTGTCCGGTGGCGGCAAATCGACCTTTACGTTGGAAACGCTATATAAGGCGGCGGCGCGCAGGCTGAACAATGCCTCGGCCCACCCCGCCCCTTATGACAAGATCGAAGGGCTGGAGCATTTCGATAAGATTGTTGAAATCGACCAATCCCCTATTGGCCGTACACCGCGCTCCAATCCGGCTACCTATACCGGTGCCTTCGGCCCCATCCGCGACTGGTATTGCGGCCTGCCCGAAGCCAAGGCACGTGGCTATGGCCCCGGTCGCTTTTCCTTTAACGTCAAGGGCGGGCGCTGCGAAGCCTGTTCCGGCGACGGGCTGATCAAGATTGAAATGCACTTCCTGCCGGATGTCTATGTCACCTGCGATGTCTGTAAGGGCAAACGCTATAACCGTGAAACCCTCGACATTCTGTTTAAGGGGCATTCCATCGCCGACATACTGGATATGACGGTCGAAGAAGGGGCCGAAACCTTCAAGGCCGTGCCGACCATACGCGACAAGCTGGAAACGCTGAAACGCGTTGGCCTGGGCTATATCAAGATCGGTCAGCAGGCGACCACCCTGTCGGGCGGTGAGGCGCAGCGCGTCAAGCTGTCGAAGGAACTTTCCAAACGCGCCACGGGTAAAACCCTTTATATTCTGGATGAACCGACCACGGGCCTGCATTTTGAGGATACGCGCAAGCTGCTTGAGGTGCTGCATGAACTAACCGATCATGGCAATACGGTTATTGTCATTGAGCATAATCTGGATGTGATCAAAACCGCCGACTGGCTGCTTGATTTCGGCCCCGAAGGCGGTGATGGCGGCGGCGAAATCGTAGCCTTTGGCACGCCCGAACAGGTCGCCAAAAACAGCCATAGCTGGACGGGCAAATACCTTAAAGGCATGCTGAGCAAACATAAGCACAGACAAAATGAACCTGCTCAATAAGGTTATTGACGCTTAACCTCCGTTAACCAATTTTTGCGCATGATGGCGGACATGAAAAACCTGACTCGCGTCCGCCCCGTTCTGTCCTTTAGCCTTGTGGCCCTGATGGCCTTAAGCCTTGCTGCCTGTTCGTCCAAAAAAGCCGACGACCATGCCGCGAAGGCTGAGCATGCTGACGGCGCGCCGGTGTCCAAATGGACCTATGACGGCGATACCGGGCCGGATCACTGGGGACAGTTGGGCGGCGGTTCAGATGTCTGCGCCACCGGCCAGCGTCAGTCGCCGCTGGACATTGCCGGTGCCGTCAAATCGCAATATGCCCGTGTCGTGCATAACTATAATTCTGTCACCGCCACCATTCAAAATACGGGTAAAACCATCCGGGTCGTGCCGGCCAATGGTGGCGATCTGGAACTGGATGGCGCCAAATATCCTTTGAAATATATCGAATTTCACAGCCCCAGCGAACATGCCATCAATGGCCACCGCGCCACACTGGAAAGCCAGTTTGTCCATATGAATGACAAGGGGCAGACGGTGATTGTCGCCACCCTGTATGATGTAGGGGTGGCCGATCCCATGCTGGGATCTATATGGACCTATCTGCCGACGGATCCGGGCCAGCCCGTCCCACTGGCTGATCTTTTGATCAATGCGCAGGATCTTTTGCCGGGCACCGAGGATTTTTACGTCTATTCCGGCTCTCTCACCACGCCGCCCTGTACTGAGGGCGTCACCTGGATGGTTTACTCCTCACCGATGAGCATAAGTGCTGAACAGGCCGATGCGTTTCAACGCCTGATCGGGATGAATGCGCGCCCGCTTCAGATTCGTCATGACCGGGATTTCCTGCACGTATCCGGAACTAACTGACTGTTTTTTCAGGCTTGTTTAAAAGGGGCTGCCCTTTTAAGGCCTTGTAGGCCGCGACGGGTGCGCCCAGTTGAATAGTGGCCGTTAGCGGCACAACCACCGCAAAGGTCAGCAGCAAAAAAATGACTGATGACGGGGTCATAAGCGCGCTGAGGCTGCTCATATCGGCCATTCTGACATCGCCCGTCACCTTAAGGCCCAGACTAAGCACCTGAATGGCCTCAATAATCTTGTCACACAAAAGCGCAACGACCTGCGCCAAAGCCATAGCCGCCGCATAACCGGTAAAAAGCGACCAGAACCGGCCACGAGTCATGGCAAAACTGCCGAATATATCAATACGCTGCGTATCAAAGCTTAAGGGGGCATTCAGCGATAAGCGTAACCCTGTCCAGATCATCGCACCCAGCGCAAATATATAACTCAGGGCTTGCAAGGCCTTGCCCCCTTCGGCACTACCGGCGCCAATAATAATAGCCAGAATCGTACCCACAAATGCGCCGCCAAACAGCACCGCCCCCAGCAGAAACATAGTCGCTGCCCGTACAATCATGATACGAATTTCCGCCTGTCCCAGCGCCAGAAAACCGAACTGCCCGCCGTCTTCCTGTGTGGATGCCCGATAGATGGCGCACATTAATATGGACGACATAAGGATATAAACAGGCAGGCATAATAAAAAAGCCGGTATGATGGCCTGCATCAGGGTGGCGGCCGCCATAGGGTCTGGCTGCGTACCCGCCGCAAACATGGTCATCAGCTCACTTAACGGCACACCGGCCTGCTGCACCAGTATCCACGTCATCAGGCTGTAGCCCGCCAGACTTAGCGCCCCCCAGAAGGCCAAAAGTATGGGGCGCTGGCGGATGAGGCGGAAGCCTTCAAAGGCAAAATCAAAAGTCAGTTTCATGCAGGCGTTCCGGGCATCCGCAAAGAGCGCGGATTCGCTATTTAGACCGGATCATCCCCATATGCCTATAGGCAGGGCCTAAAAATCCGACAATTCCTGCCAAATGCCGTCCGTGACAGTGCCAGTTTGCGCTTCACAGACGCCGCGCCTTAAGATAGACGCACCCTATGACACATATTTCTCAACCCGTTCACGTCATCGGCGGCGGTCTGGCCGGCTCCGAAGCCTGCTGGCAGCTCATTCAGGCCGGTGTGCCTGTTATTTTGCATGAAATGCGCGGAGTCAGGCCCACCAATGCGCACCATACGGACGGGCTGGCCGAACTGGTTTGTTCCAACTCCTTCCGTTCAGATGACTGGCAGTTTAATGCGGTCGGTCTGCTGCATGAAGAAATGCGCCGCTCCAACTCTCTCATTCTGGCCTGCGCAGACCGCCATCAGGTGCCGGCCGGCGGGGCGCTGGCGGTTGATCGGGATGCGTTTTCACAAGCCGTGACGGACACCTTGGCCACCCACCCACTCATGACCATTGTGCGCGAAGAGGTCACGACACTGGCCGATAAGGATTGGGAAAATGTCATTGTCGCCACCGGGCCTTTGACCTCTGAGGCCCTGTCGCAATTCGTGCTGGATGTGTCCGGCGAAGGCCAGCTCAGTTTTTTTGATGCGATTGCGCCGATCATCCATGCCGACAGCATCGACATGTCAAAAGCGTGGAAACAATCGCGCTATGACAAAGAAGGCCCCGGCGGCGATGCGGCGGCCTATATCAACTGCCCGATGGATAAGACACAATACGAGGCCTTTATCGACGCTCTGATTGCCGGGCCGAAAGCCGAGTTCAAGGATTGGGAGCATGTCCCCTATTTTGATGGCTGCCTGCCCATCGAAGTCATGGCCGAACGCGGCCGCGAAACCCTGCGTTATGGACCGATGAAGCCCGTGGGGCTGACCAATCCACACAATCCGACCGTCAAGGCGCATGCCATCATCCAGTTACGGCAAGACAATGCCCTGGGCACGCTTTTCAACATGGTCGGTTTCCAGACCAAACTTAAGCACGGTGCGCAAACTGACGTTTTTCGCATGATACCCGGTCTGGAAAATGCCCAATTTGCCCGCCTGGGCGGACTGCATCGCAATACCTTTATCCAGTCGCCCAAGATTCTGGATCGGCAGTTGCGTTTGAAAAAATTTCCGGCGACGCGTTTTGCCGGTCAGATTACCGGCGTTGAGGGCTATGTCGAAAGTGCCGCCATTGGCATGCTGGCCGGACGATTCGCGGCGGCTCAGGCTTTGGGCCGTGAACTGGACGCCCCGCCGGAAACCACAGCTCTGGGCGCGCTGATCAACCACATTACCATTGGTCACCTTGAGGGTGGTGCCTTCCAGCCGATGAATATCAATTACGGCCTGTTGCCACCGCTTGAAGCGCCAAAGGTCGACGAAAACGGTGTTAAAATCCCGCTCAAGGAACGGGGTCGCGCTAAAAAACGTCTAATGTCGATACGCGCACTGGCGGATTTGCAGGATTGGCTCAATAAGGCCTAAATGCCGGTTTAGACCACGGCCATATGTCATATTTCGGAATCTGTAACTTGCGCCCTGTAACGTTTTTATTGTCTGGCCTGTTGATCTCTGCGTTGGTTTTGCTAGGTGGTTGCAGCAGCACAACCAGCGAAACAACGGTCTATGTGCCCATGGCGCCGATGGTGATCCCCAGCTCACTGACGCCTCAGCCGGTCATTTTATTCAATAAAACCAAGCATGGCCGTAAGCTTTTCACCCTCAATGAGGAATTTCCTTACTGTGATGCCGCCACGGGGAAAGTCATTGTGGTGCCGCGCTGGTATGTCACCGATTTTGCTTCCGTGCCGTGGTATGGTCAGGGGGTGATCGATCCGCAGGGCCCGACAGCGCGTGCCGCTATCATCCATGACTGGCTGTATACGATCGGTGAAAAAGGCAAACGCGAAGAAGCCGATGCCATATTTTACCGCGCCATGATCGCTTTTGGCGTCAGCGATTTGTCGGCCCGGATTGCCTATAATGCCGTACGCGCGGGTGGTGAACGCGGCTATGGCCTGAAGGATGACTGGGCCTTTATTGATCCGACCCGGCCGGATGTTTATCAACTGGCGCCCTTTCGTAAACCCGTAACCGGCACAGTCCGGATTATTCCGGGATGCCGGGGATTTCAGGAGCTGATTCAGACCGGATGGAAGGCCTATCCCCTGCCCGCACCTGTCATCAATCTGCCGCCGCCTGTGACCATTACAGAAAAAAAAGACCCAGCCACCTGGGTCAAAAAGAGCCTGTTTGGTAAGAAAAAAGATTAGATTTTTCCGGAAACATAGGCCCAAAACAACCGCGCGCGTAATCTCAACGGGCCGACCGTCCGGCCCTGCCAATGATCCACCGCGACAACCGCCGGCAAGGCCAGTGGCATAAGTGATGCCGGTAAGCCTCTCACGGATTTAACTGCCTCCCGCCGCAGATGCGCCAGTTCGGTGTCACCGGCATCGCTTAAACCGCGTGTGGCCTTGATCTGCGCCATACCAATCAGGCGCGCAATGGCTGTCATGTCCGCCGGGGGCATATCCGGTGGCCTGTCATGCGCCGACACGATACGGGCAGCCAGTCTTATCAGTATCCCTTCGCCGCGATCCACCACACTAAGGGCATTTTTGATGGACAACGGCCCCTTATCCAGTAATGGCATCTGCCCTTCGATCAGGTCATGAAAATCGCTCACGGCAAATCCATGCCGCCGGATCAGAGCGCTTAAGGCTTCAGTCAGGGGATGATACCGCACAGGCCCACCGGCTTCGATTTCATCCATCGCTTCGTACCACCAGCGCAGACGGATTTCCCCCATAAGCGCATCACTGACACGCTCAGCTATATCACGCAGGGTTTCCAGAAAAGCAAACAGGGTCAGAACCTCAGCGCGGCTTTCAGCATCCGGTATAAAGACGCAAGATAAGCGCACCTCATCCGACCTGACCCGGATATCCTCCGATTCTTCGGACACTGTCATACAACCTTAGCCGAACAAGGTTTGATACAGCGTCATCGACACCAGCATCGGCAGGGACAAAAGCGTGTTGATACGGCTGAACATCATGGCTTTTTTAGCGGCTGCCGCTTTTTGCTCAGGCGTGAACCCCTCGCGCAGGCCCAAAGCAATCTTTTGCGCCGGCCAGATAGCGTGCCATACATTGAGCATCATGATCAGGCCCAGCCACATACCCATGCCGATAAAGGCAAATTGCGCATCGGCATTTGTGTAACCGCCTGCCAGTCCAAAGCTCAAAGCCTCGGCAATATAGCCGCGCATCCACGCCAGCAGCAGACCGAACACAACCGTAAACAGGGCGGCATAACGGAACCAGAACAGGGCTTCGGGGGCAATATATTGGGTTATGGCTGGTTTCAGCTCTGCGGGTATGTCCGGCATGACACGGATCTGCACGAAGTTGAAATAGTAGAGCAAGCCGATCCACAGGACGGCGGACACAACATGGAGCCAACGCAAAACAGCAATCGCATATATGGCATCAAAGCCGCCGGGCGCATGCATGCCAAAGCCAACCGCCACAATAAGGGCCATCAGCAGGCTCAGCAGCATGACATTTCGAAAATTACCTAAGAAACCCGCCATCACGACACCCTGTAAATTATATTTGCCCCAAAGCTTACGGGTTCAAGGCAGGAAAGCAAGACCTTAAGCCTTACGGCAGATCTTTGGGCTTTTTGCCATTCTTAAACCCGCCCAGATCAACAACCTCGGCGTCCGGATCATTGCGGTTGACACCCCACACCAGAATAATCGGCAGGGCCACATAGATGGAGCTGTAGGTGCCGATAATAATGCCGAACACCATGGCAAACACCAGCGGGAACAGGGCCGGCCCACCCAGGAACAACATGCCGCCCAGCGCCAGAACGGCAGTTGAGCCGGTAATCAGGGTACGCGACAAACGCTCATTTTCCGACAGGTTGATAATATCGGACAAGGGCGTTTTCTTGAACTTACGCAGGTTTTCACGCAACCGGTCGAAGGTGATGACTTTTTCATTCATCGAATAGCCGATCACCGTCAACAGCGCCGCAATCGAGGTCATGGTGAATTCGATCTGCAAAAACGCCATCATGCCGACCGTCAGCAACACATCGTGCAAAACGGCAATAACAGCACCGGCGCCAAATTGCAGGCCGGACGGAAAACGTATCCAGATATAGATGAGCATCAAAAACAAAGCCGCCGCCAGCGCCAGCACACCGGAACGCAGCAGTTCCGACGACACCTTGGGGCCTACGATTTCCGTGCGTTTAACAACCGTGCCCGGAAAGGCGGCCAGCAATTTTTCCTTCACGGAATCAACGCCATTATGCGCTTGCTGCTCTTCGCTGAGCTTGAATTTCAAAATGACGTCGCGGTCACTGCCGAAAAGCTGGACGGCCGAATCCTCGGCGCCCATTTCCGACATGCGCGCCCGCAACTCAGCCAAAGGGGCTGTGTTCGGGGTCTGGATTTCAATCACATTACCACCGGCGAAATCGGTGCCGAGGTTAAGGCCTTGCGTAAACAGCAAAAAGACGGTCGCCAGAATGGCAATGCCGGAAATGACCGCCGCCACAGGCGCATAGCGCGTGAAACGAAAGTGAAACTCAGTCGGCAGATTCTTAATCAGGGGCCAATGCATGGGACGGATACCTTAAATCGGAAGTTTTTTGGGCTTGGTGGCTTGGTACCACCAACCGAGCAGCACCTGGCTGACGAAAATGGCCGTGAAGACCGAGGTGAACACGCCGATCATCAAGGTCCAGGCAAAGCCACGCACCGGCCCTGCGCCAAACACAAACATGATCAAAGCCGCGATCAGTGAGGTGATATTGGCATCCAGAATGGACACCAAAGCCCGTTGAAAGCCGACATCCATAGCCGATATCGGCTTGTGGCCACTGCGTTCTTCGTCGCGGATACGTTCATAAATAAGCACGTTCGCATCCACGGCGACTGCTAAGCTGAGGATAAGACCCGCAACACCGGGCAGGGTCAGGGTCGCCTGAAACACCGTCATGGCGGCAATAATCAGCGCCAGATTAACCAGCAGAGCCGCCACGGACACGCCGCCAAAGATAAAGCCATAAGCCAGAATCATGAAGACGACGATGACGATAAAGGCGATAATGGTCGACAAAACGCCCTTGGCAACGGCATCCGCGCCCAGTTCGGCACCGACCGTGCGCTGGCTTTCAAATTTCAATGGTGCCGGCAAGGCCCCGCCCTTCAGGACATTGACGAGTTCCGAGGCTTCCTGCGCCGTGAAATTGCCGGTAATCTGACCGCTGCCACCTGTAATCGCGCCCTGAATCACCGGGGCCGAAACAATCTTGCCATCCAGAATAATCGCAAACCGATGGCCGATATTGCGGGCCGTGACGTCACCGAACTTACGTGCCCCTTCACCATTAAAGGCAAAGTCGATGGCGGGGCGCTGGTTCTGATCGACGCCGACATTGGCGCGTGTCAGGCTGTTACCCGATACCAGCACCGCCTTACGGACAACCAGCATCGTACCGCTACCTTCATCCGGCAGAGCCTCAGACCCCGGCGGAATACGTCCGGCCGCCAGATCAGAGGGGCTGACGGTTTCATCCACCATCTGGAAGGTCAGTTTGGCGGTTTGACCGATAATGCGCTTAAGCTGTTCCGGATCGCTCTGTCCGGGCGCTTCGACGACAATGCGGTTCACACCCTGACGGCTGATGGAAGGCTCCTTGGTGCCCAGACTGTCGATACGGCGGCGAACGATTTCAATCGATGTATCGACCGCACCCGCAGACGTAGCGCGAATGCCTTCTGAGGTCAGGGTCAGTTTAATCGTCTGATCATCGCCCTTTTGCACCGAAATATCATTGGTGCCGGGATTTTTTGGCAAGGGCGTGCCCAGCTTATTCAGCAGGGATACGGCACCCTGTACGGCCGCCGGATCGGTAATGCGCACACTGACGGTCGTGCCGGACGCCGCCAAACCTGAAAAGGCTATACTTTCCTCATTGAGGCGCGACCGCACGTCTTCGGTCAGGTTATTGGCTTTTTCCTTGATGAGCGCGTCGGTATCGACTTCCATCAACAGATAGGAGCCGCCCTGCAGATCCAGACCCAGATTAAGGGTTTGGGTCGGCAAAAACCCCTTAACCTGATCACGCACACTGGCCGGAAGGAAGTTCGGCAAAGAGAACAGGACACCCAGTAGGAGGGCGATGCTTACCAGCCCTACTTTCCAGCGGGATAAATAGATCATGATCAGATGGCTCGGTTTTCAGGTCTGCAAAAAATGGAAGGTGAAAAAATCAGGCGGCTTTGTCATTAGCAGGGGCCGGTTCGCCCTTGA
Organism: Asticcacaulis sp.; assembly: GCA_049590735.1. Lineage (GTDB taxonomy): Bacteria > Pseudomonadota > Alphaproteobacteria > Caulobacterales > Caulobacteraceae > Asticcacaulis. The sequence continues at coordinate 22,599 of JBAWDM010000018.1, forward strand.
CACGCACCTCGGCGATCATGGCCTTAACCACGCGGACATTGACGCCGGTTGCAATTTCCACCATCACATCCCCCTCTTCGACGCGCGTCACCTTGCCCGTCAGACCGGATGACAGGACAACCGTGTCATTACGCTTAAGCGCGGTGATCATAGCCCTGTGCTGCTTGGCACGCTGGCTTTGCGGACGGATCATGAAGAAATACATGGCGCCGAACAGGATCAGCATCATAGGCAGCATGGTGATCAGATCACCGCCACCGGCGGGGGCTGCCCCGGCAGCCTGGGCAAAAGCGGGTGTTGCGAACAAGAGACGTCTCCTCAGAACCTTGGCCTAAAACGCACCCAACAGCGTCAGGCGGGCTTCAGGCATGAATTTTCGTTCGCCATACATAGGCACATCGAAAAAAAGGTCAATGAATTATTGCCGCCTAAGGCAGGACAAGTGTCGGATCAATCGGACGGGCAATGTCCGTGGACGGCGTATAACGGATCTCAAAATGCAGTTGCGGCTGGTCTATCACACCGGTCTGGCCGACCGTGCCGATCACCTGCCCGCGTGTGACGGTCTCATTATTCTTAACGCTCATGCCGCTCAGATGGGAATAGCCTGTGTACCAGCCATTCGGATGCTTTATATAGATGGTATTGCCCAGTTCCTTGACCTGATCGCCTTCGTAGACAACCGTACCGCCGGCAGCCGCCTTAACCTCGGTACCGGCACTCGCGCCAATATTCAGACCATCATTGCGTACATTGGGCGCCAGCTGACCAAATGGCACCAGCAGCTTGCCTTTGACAGGCCAGACGAACATGCCCTTACCCATCTGGCTTATCTGCGCATTAGACGGGAAGCCCGCAATCACCGGCGCCGGTTTCACCGTCGCAGGGGCGGGTTTGGCAGATACCGGTGGTATGACAGATGTGGTCGCCGGTTTGGCCTCCACGGCCTTCGTCTCTACTGGTTTTATCGCCTGAGGCTTTGGTGTCGCTGCAACGGGCACGGCGGCTTTAGGGGCCAGAGCCACAGCCAGCTTCACCAGACCCGAACCATTGGCATGTTCTTCAACCCCCTTGTCCACAGCACCGGCGGGCAGCAAAATTTTCTGACCGATACGTATGCTGGATGTGGTTGTCAGACCATTCAGCGCATTCATGTCCTTTACCGACACGCCAAAGCGGCGCGAAACGCCATACAGCGTATCCTTGGCCTGCATGACATATACAAAAGCCGCACGGGTATCCCTGACGGGCGCCGTAACCGGGGCCTTCGCCGCGCTTGGTGTCGTTGCCGAAACAGTTGCGGGCGGTGGCGGTGGCGGTGGCGGTGCCAGATCCGTCACCTGCACGC